>JALONX010000396.1 GCA_025454695.1 Chloroflexaceae bacterium | reverse complement strand
GCTGCCGTGGAAGCGGGTCATCACCACCATCATGCTTGGTTGGGGTGCCCTCCATCTCGTCGGCGGTGCCCTTCTCTCGGTCTTGCCCCTCCCGATCTGGCCCTTTACGCCAGCCCAGACCCTTACGCATTATGCCATGCACCTTGTGTATGGGTTGGCGCAACTGCCGTTAGTATGGCTGCTCACGGGCTGGCTCAGGGCAGCCCATAGTCCCACTGTTGTGCGTGGAAATCGTACATGATACAAAGGAGCAAAACAATGGCGAACGGAACACGCCCCGAGGTGGAGTACCTGCCGTTTGAGTCCGAAGCATTGCAAGCGCTGCCCTTTTCGGAAGCGGTGCGGGTGGGCCACACCCTTTATCTGTCGGGGCAGATGGGCGTTGGCGACGATGGCAAGCTGGTGCCCGGCGGCATTGTGGCGGAGACACGCCAGGCCATGGAGAACATCAAGGCCGTGCTGGAACGCCACGGTGCAACCCTCGACAACGTTGTGAAAGTCACCGTGATGCTGGCCGACATGCAGGAGTGGGCGGCGATGAACCAGGTCTACCTGCCCTACTTCCCCACCCACCGGCCTGCCCGCAGCGCCTTTGGGGCCAGTGGCCTGGCCCTCGGCGGGCGCGTCGAAATCGAATGTGTGGCGGTGCTGCCGTGAGGATCTGCTTGAACAGCCTCTCTCAAAGGCACAAAGGCACAAAGAGTCTGACATAAACATACCGCTGCTTTTCTCATGAGCCGTTGCATGCGCTCGAAAAGCGGCTGTTTTGAGCAGCTTCTCAGAAAGGTACGCCCATGCAGATTCTTGAAACCGAGCGTTTGATCCTGCGGCGCTTACTGCCGGATGACCTTGACGACCTCTACGCCCTTTACCGTGACCCGGAAATTCGGCGCTATTTCCCCGACGGCACGCTGAGCTACGAGGACACGCGGGAGGAGCTGGAGTGGTTTCTCCACGGCCACCCGCACCACCCCGAGCTGGGCCTTTGGGCCACGGTTTTGCAGGATAGCAACCGCTTCATCGGACGCTGTGGGCTGCTGCCGTGGACGATTGAAGGCCAGTTCGAGGTGGAGATTGCCTATTTGCTGGACAAGGCCTATTGGGGGATGGGCCTGGCCACCGAGGCGGCCCTGGCCCTGCGCGACTATGGCTTCGGGCCGTTGGGTCGCTCGCGCCTGATCTGCCTGGTTGACCCGGCGAATGAAGCCTCAATCAAGGTTGCGACTCGCATCGGCATGCAGCTGGAAAAAGAGATTGTGGACGAGTACGGGCCTGCCTTGCTGTATGCGATGGAGCGACCTGCGCCTGCGTAACCTGGTCACGTTCAACGCTGTTTCGTAAAACGGGAACCGACTGCCGGTTCCCGTTTCCTTTTGTAGACTTTTTGTCAGCACCCCCCTGTTATGCTCACCATAGCCCGCGCCATGTGGAGTGCGGGCAGTTCAGCTGAGGAAATAAGTTATGACTACGCACACAGCATCAACCAGTGGACAGGGGCATACAGCCAATTCAACCCCGCGCCGTATCTACAACCCGGTTCAGAAGGACTATGCCACCTTTCTGGAAACCAGTGCCGAAACGAATGGCCAGCGCACGCTGATTGAAATCGAATTAGCGCCCGGCGGCGGCAACCGTACCCACTATCACCTCTCGTTCGCCGAACGCTTCGAGGTGTTGGAAGGCGAATTACAGGTGCTTTTGGGCAAAGCGACGCAATTATTAACGCCAGGTCAGACGGCCACCGCGCCGCCGAACACCCTGCACTGCTTCTCCAACCCAACCAATCAGACGACCCGCTTTCTAGTCGAATTACGGCCCGGTCACACCGGCTTTGAACAGGCGCTTCAAATTGCCTACGGCCTGGCTGCCGACGGCAAAACGAACCGGGAAAGTCTGCCCACCAATCCCTATCACATGGCAATCCTCTTCACAACCAGTGAAGGAATGGTTCCCGGTGTGTTTGCCCTGCTTACGCCGGTGTTTCGCTTCCTTGCCGCCCGGGCCCGCAAGCTTGGCATCGAGCAGGAGTTGATCAGGAAGTATTGCCGGTAGAAGGAGCGCTTTCGATGTCTACATTAACCGGAAAAACATACGCCATCACTGGCGGGAATAGCGGGATCGGGCTGGCAACGGCCAGGGAACTGGTGCAACGCGGCGCGCAGGTGGCAATTTTTGGACGCAACCCGCAAACACTCAGCGCGACGCGGCACGAATTGGGCGCAGCCGCTCTGGTGGTGCAAGGAGACGTAACCAGACACGATGATTTGCGGCGCTTCTTCGACGCTGTGGCGCAACAGTTTGATCGGCTGGATGGCTTGTTTGTTAACGCCGGGAGCGCATCGTTTGCGCCGATTGAGCATGTGACGCAGGAGTATATCGCGTCATTGTTCAATGTGAACTTTATCGGTGCGGTGCAGACCATTCAGCAGGCCCTGCCACTGCTGCGTGAGGGTGCGGCGGTTGTCCTCAATAGCTCCATGTACACGACCATTGGCGTGCCACAATCAAGCATCTACACCGCGAGCAAGGCTGCCCTCGAAAGCCTGGCCCGCACACTCTCTGCCGAGCTAGTTGAGCGCGGCCTGCGGGTCAATGCGATCAGCCCCGGCAACGTTGCGACGCCACTACTTAGTCGGCTCGGCATGCCCCGCACGCAGTTGGAAGCCGTGGCAGCAACTGAGTTAGCCCGTATGCCAGTACAACGTTTTGGGAGTGCCGAAGAAGTGGCCAACGCGGTAGTGTTCCTGCTCTCACCAGACTCCGCCTATATGCTGGGCGAGACGCTGGTTGTTGATGGTGGGCGGAGTCGTTTGTAAAGGATGTAATGTATGGCACGCTTTCTCATCTGCACCGTCCCTGCTACGGGGCATGTAAACCCCGGCCTGCCGATTGCCAGCGCCCTGGTGCAACGGGGGCACACCGTCTGGTGGTATACCGGGCGTCAATTTCAGGCGGCCATTGAGGCCACCGGCGCACGCTTCACACCGCTTAGGTCTGTGATTGACCCGGCTGATCAGCCGATGGAGGCGCGCTTTCCTGAACGGGCAAAGCTAGCGGGTCTGGCGGGCTTTAAGTACGACCTCAAACACCTCTTTCTTGATGATGCGCCGGGCCAGGTTGCCGATCTACGCCGGATTTTGCGAGCCTTTCCTGCCGACCTGATTCTGGGCGATACCGGCTTCATCGGCATGGCCCTGCTGCACGAGCTTGACCATGTACACTTTGCCACCTATGGCATCACCGCCCTGACCCTGGGCAGCCGCGACACGGCCCCTTTCGGCACGGGCCTACCACCGAGCGCAACGCCGTTGGGTCGCTTGCGCAACCGCATGTTGGCTACGCTGTTTGAGCAGGTTATCTTTCGCGATGTGAAAGCGCACGCCAGGGACATTCGCAAGCGGCTTGGGCTGCCGGAGGCGAGCAGTTCCGTGCTGGAAGGGACGCTCTCGCCCTATCTCTACCTGCAAAGCTCCACCCCCGCCTTCGAGTATCCCCGCAGCGATGTGCCGCCGCAGGTGCATTTCATCGGCCCGCTGCTGCCAGCCACGCCGCCCGACTGGACGCCGCCGCCGTGGTGGCCCAACCTTCAGGCGGGCAGGCCGGTAGTGCTGGTGAACCAGGGCACCGTCGCCAACCGACTGGATGACCTGATACGGCCAACCATGCAGGCCCTGGCCAACCGTGAGGTGCTGGTGGTGGCCACCACTGGCGGCGCACCGGTTGAAGCACTGGGCCAACTGCCCGCCAACGCCCGCGTCGCGCCATTTATTCCCTTTGGGGCCTTGCTACCCCATGTGGATATGATGGTAACCAACGGTGGCTATGGCGGAGTGCAGTTCGCCCTGGCCCACGGTGTGCCGCTGATTGTGGCGGGCACTACTGAAGAAAAGCCCGAAATCGCCGCCCGCGTGGCCTGGAGCGGCGCGGGTATCAACCTCAAAACAAAGACGCCCACGCCGGAGCAGCTGCGCAACGCCGTGCAGGAGCTGATGACCAACGGGCGCTACCGCCAGGCAGCCGCCCGCATTCAGGCCGACTACGCCCGCCACAACGCCCCGGAGGAAGCGGCGACGTTGCTGGAACGGGTGGCGTCGGGCCAGCCGGTGCTGCGGGGAGACGTGTCCATGCTGCAAGCAGCGGCAATGCTGGCCGCCAAGTAAAAAGGAGTTTTACGTGAGTCTCATCTGGCGCACTATTGGCCTCGTTGTGGCGCTTGCCCTCAGCAACACCATGCTGCTGCTGGCCCCGCTGCACGCTCAGGAATCGGACGCCCGTTGCTTCCCGGAAACCGGGCAGTGTATCAGCGGGCGTGTGCGTGCATTCTGGGAGCAGAACGGCGGCCTGCCCGTGTTCGGCTTTCCCGTCAGCGCCGTGCAAGACGAGCAGGTGGAGGGGAAATCGTTTCAGGTGCAGTGGTTCGAGCGGGTGCGCATGGAGTTGCACCCCGAAAACGTCGCGCCCTTCGATGTGTTGCTCGGGCGTCTCGGTGCCGAGCAGATGCAGCAGACGCGCATCGGTGCGCTGGCCCAGGAACGGCAGGATGGCTGCCTCTATTTCGAGCAGACCAGCCACAGCGTGTGTGGCCGTTTTGCTGCTGCCTGGCAGCGCAGCGGTCTGGAATTCGACAAACAGCCAGGCAGCAGTTTCAACGAAAGCCTGGCCCTGTGGGGGCTACCGCTGAGCAACGAGATGACCATAACGCTTGCAGACGGCAAGCGCCACATTGTGCAGTATTTCGAGCGGGCCCGCTTTGAGGCCCACGCCGATAACCCGGAGCCGTTCACGGTGCTGTTCGGGCTGCTGGGCAACGAACGGCGCAACAACGCCCCGCCCACCCGCCCGCAAACCTTGCTGCCTGCGCCGCTCTACTTCCTCTACGACAACGTGATCGTTCGCCTGGAGCGGGACGGCCTGACCCAGGTGCCACTGATAGACGAGCGCAGCAGAGGCAACATCACCACGGTGCGCGTGTCGCCAGCGGGTGATGGGCTGGCCTATGTGCTGAAGGACGGGTCGGGCGAGAAGCTGATTTACACCGATGCCACCGGGGCCAATCGCCGTGAACTCTTCACCTCAACCGAGACGATCAAGGCCCTGAGCGTTTCGCCCAGCGGTTCGCGCATCCTGTTCCACACTGGCGAACTCAACCGGGAGGTGCAGGGCAACCTCTGGATGGTTGCGCTCAGTGGCGGGCCTCCACAGCTGCTGCTGCCCGATGACAACAAAGGCGAGTCTTTTCGGGCCTTCCTCCCTGAAGCCTGGTCGCCCAACGAGCAGCATGTGCTGGTGAGCGCGGTGGTCAAGCAGTCCGAAGGCTGTGCGCCGCTGCTGATTGACCTGAACGGAACAGCTCGGGCAACCCCAGAAGTGCCAGAGGGCAATCGCTGGGGTTGCGGTGGAGCCTGGCTGCCAGACAATACCCTGTTGCTGAGTGTGGTTCCTGAAGGAAGCCCCTTTGCGCAGGCCGGGCTGTGGCGCATCGAGCCGCTCAGCAATCAGGTCAGGCCATTTTTAGCTGCCCGACGGGGTGAGCTGCACATGCTGGTTGGGCGGTTGCAAACCCTGGCGGACGGCACAAGCAGTGTATTTCTCCTGGAGACCGCCAATCTGCCGCAACTTGGCGATCCGCGCCCGTTTCGCTATGCCCCGTTTACACTGACGGCAACGGGTTCGCCGCAACGCTGGCTGGGGAATGTGGTGGTTGATCTCACCACCCTCGTCGGTTGGGCACCAGATGGAAGCGGCTTTCTGCTGCAAGGGCAGTTCGGCGATCTCATTGGCCGCACGAAGACCCTCTGGGTGCCGCTTGATGGCGGCGCACCCTATGAAATCAACAATGCTGGAACGATTGTGGGCTGGGGCGGGCCTGAACCTCAACACAACAACGCCCACCCCTGAGCAGATGCGCAACGCCATACAGGAGCTGCTGGCCAACGGGCGCTACCGCCAGGCTGCCGCCCGTCTCCAGGCCGATTACGTCCGCCACAACGCCCCGGAGGAAGCGGCACGCTGCTAATGAACCTTTACAAAATAATCCAGACAAGCAGCGGAACAACACGCTTATGAGCTTTAAGAAATAAAACGGGTATATGCGCTGGCCGTAGCCCTAAAGGGCGCGGCTGGGAGCTGCGAAGCCCGCCTTCGCGGGCTATACCGAATT
>JALONX010000395.1 GCA_025454695.1 Chloroflexaceae bacterium | reverse complement strand
CATTAAAGTGATGCAAAGATGACCTAATAAGAGTTTTTGAGAGACGCAACTTTGAGTTGGCTTCTTTGATGAATATTAAGCGAGTGAAGTCATTTACGTTAAAGTAATGCGAGGTTTTGCTGAGACATAATTATACAATTGAGATTGGAGGCTGACTAGAAGTAGGCTGTGGTAGTCTAGTTTCGTACGAGCAATAGAGGTTGTCGTGTAGAATGCTGTTGTTCAGTCATTCATTGTATGCATTCATCTATGTGTCCAAGATAACGACTCTGCCAGAACTCACATACTGGTGTTCACTATTAATCTGCGAAGGCAAGTAACAGGAGCGAACCATGACCGGGCCATTTACTGAATCCATTGGGCCAATCACGCCGCTATTCCTCTGCTGGGCTTGCCTGATCCTGGCAGTGGCAGGCTTAATTGTTGCTGGCTATTACACCAATATTACCGCGTTTGCACGCCGCACCCGTGAGGGCAAGAAGCCTGAAGCTGGCTCAACCTCCCGTGCGGAAAAACGCATGTAGCCTTCTTTCACAACCGATTTTGTGGGCCTGTTGCGTGCTGCATGTTGCGTGTTTTGCGCAATGGGCAGCACGCAACATGTTTTAAGGTATGACAAGCCAAACCCTCGAAGCTCCCACCGCCCATACGAACGGGCGTGAGTCCGCCGCCGCCACACCGCCGCCCTATCCCTTCGCCGCCATTGTTGGCCAACAGGAACTGAAGCTGGCCCTGCTGCTGTGTGTGGTGAACCCCAGCATTGGCGGCGTAATGGTGATGGGCCACCGTGGCACCGCTAAATCTACCGCCGTGCGAGCGCTGGCCGCCATGCTCCCGCCGATCAAGGCCATCGCCAACGATCCCTACAACAGCGCCCCGCCCGCCCACAGCGACAACGGCCACAAACGGCAGGCCATCGTCACCATCCCCGTCCCCGTGGTGGATTTGCCGCTAGGCGCGACGGAAGACCGGGTGTGCGGCACGCTCGACATTGAAAAGGCGCTCACCCAGGGCGTGCAGGCCTTTGCGCCGGGCCTGCTGGCGCGGGCCAACCGGGGCTTTCTGTACATTGATGAAGTGAACTTGCTGGAAGACCACCTGGTGGACGTGTTGCTCGATGTGGCGGCCAGCGGCGTGAACGTGGTGGAACGGGAAGGCATCAGCGTGCGCCACCCGGCCCGCTTTGTGCTGGTGGGCAGCGGCAACCCGGAAGAGGGCGACCTGCGCCCGCAGCTGCTGGATCGCTTCGGGCTGCATGCCCGCATCACCACCATTACCGATGTGGCCGAGCGGGTGGAGATTGTGAAGCGCCGCCGAGCCTACGACCTCGACCCGGTGGGCTTTTCTGCCGCATGGGAAAAAGAGCAAGCCAAGATCCAGCGCAAAATCAAGGCCGGCCAGAAGCGCCTGCCCGAGGTGGTGCTGCCCGACCCGGTGCTGTTTAAGATCGCTGAACTCTGCGTGCAACTGGAAATTGACGGCCACCGGGGTGAACTGACCATCAGCCGGGCTGCCACGAGCCTGGCCGCCCTGGAAGGCCACAGCGAAGTGCGCCTGGACGATGTGCGCCGGGTGACTGTGCTGGCCCTGCGCCACCGCCTGCGCAAAGACCCGCTGGAAACCCAGGACGACGAGGTGAAGATCGAGCGGGCCGTGGCTGAGGTGCTGAGTTGAGCAAGACCGGCGACGGGAGACGGCATGTTAACGCAGCGGCGCGGAGGCACAGAGACGCAGAGAGTTAAGACAAAGAAATGGGGGGATTTCTCAAACACCAGACCGTCATTTCCCTTCCTTCATTTCCCTGGTTCGGATGGTTCTTGGCCTCCTTTGCGTCTCGGCGGTGAAAAGGTGCGATTATGAGTACTACACCAATTGCAGAACATGGGCGTTCCCAAGAATTGGCTGAACGTGGCTTCCGCATGGAGTTGGTGGAGCAGCCTGATGGCAGCACCGAGCTGTTCTACATTCCGCTGACGGAGGATGAGTTTTTGCACCCGGCGGAGGATTACCGCTTGCCAAACAGCACCTTTCACAACGATGTGGCCAGCGACGCCTTCGACATGCTTAGCCGCCGCTACGCCAACCGCACCGACACCGGAATTTACCGCGACTTGATTATTGAGTGGGAAGACCCGGAGTTACGGGACAACTGTCCTGATGTGTTTGTAGCCTTTGGGGTGCGTGATCCAGCGACTAACCGTACCCGCTTCGTCGTCGCCAACGAAAACACCCACCCCAGCCTGGTGATCGAAGTTGTCTCGCCCTACTACCGCAGCGCCGACCGCGAGAAAAAAGTACCGCTCTATGAGCAGGCTCAGGTGCCAGAATACATCATTATTGACCGCCGCAAACAGCGCGGCCAGACGATTGACGAAGTCCTGGGGTACCGCCTGGTCAAAGGGCGCTTCCAACCTATCGCCCCTGATGAAGACGGACGGATTGAAGCCCGCACGGTGGGCCTCTGGTTCAGCCTGCACCAGGGGCGGCTGGTGCTGGAAGATGTGGCCAGCGGCGAACGTCTGCTAACCTCCCACGAGCTTGAGCAGCGGGTGCAGGTGGAACAGGCCGCCCGCCAGGCTGCCGAAGCCCGCACGCAACATGAACAGGCCGCTCGCCAGGCTGCCGAAGCCCGCGCCGCTGCTGCTGAAGCGGAGCTGGCTGCGCTGCGGGCGCAACTGGCGACTGGCTCGGGCGGCAAAGGGCGCAAGAAGAAGTGAAAAGCCGGACGTAAACGCAGAGACGCGGAGGCGCAAAGACGCAGAGGGTCAAGGGCAAGGGAAATTAAGAAGTTTCTCAAACACCAGATCGTCATTTCCCTTCCTTCATTTCCCTGGTTCAAACGGTTCTTGGTTCTCAATTCTCAACTCTCAACTATGCATTCCCTTCCTTTCCCCGCCCTTGTTGGCCTCGACTCGGCCCGCCAGGCCCTGCTGCTGCTGGCGGTTGACCCGCTGCTTGGTGGCGTGGTGCTGGCGGCTGGCGTTGGCACTGGCAAAAGTAGCCTCATGCGGGCCTATGCTGAACTGCTGAAACAGGTTGAGCGAAGCCAGGCCGAATCAGCAATCGCCAATCCCTACTCCCCCTCGCATGCGGGGGTGCCGGGGGGGGCAATCGCCATGCACCAAGCTCCATTCGTCGAACTGCCGGTTGGTGTCACCGAAGACCGCTTGCTTGGCGGGCTAGACCTGGAAGCAACCCTGGCTAGCGGCCAGCGGGTGCTGCGGAGCGGCCTGCTGGCCCGCGCCCACGGCGGCCTGCTCTACGCCGACGGCGTGAACTTGCTTGACGATAGCACCACCAACCACATGCTCGCCGCCCTCGACAGCGGCCTGGTGCAGGTGGAGCGTGACGGACTCAGCGTGACGGAAGCGGCCCGCTTTGCCCTGCTCGCCACCTACGACCCGAACGAAGGCCCGCCCCGCCGCCACCTGCTGGATCGGGTGGGCCTGATTGTAGCCCCGGTGACCCAGGCTCCAGCCAAAGCCAGAGCCGAAGTGGTGCGACGGAATCTCGATCTTTTGCCACAGAGACACAGAGGACACAGAGCCGGACAGGAAGACGAAAATACTGTGTCTTCGGCGGCTTCAGCGTTTGACGAGTATCAGGAAGAGCTGGAGTTGCTGGCGGCGATGGTGCTGGCCGCCCGCGAGAGTCTATCCGCCATCACCATTGCCGACGCCCAGACAGAGCAGCTGATCGGCACGGCCCTGGCCCTGGGCGTGGAGGGCCACCGGGCCGACATTTTTGCCACCCGTGCGGCGCTGGCTTCTGCTGCGCTGGCCGGGCGCGACGCGGTGGAAGACGAAGACCTGGAACGGGCGGTGCGTTACGTGCTGCTGCCGCGGGCCACCCGCATGCCCCAGCTGCCCCAGGAGACCCCGCCGCCCGAAGAGCCGCCCCCGCCGGAGCCAGAGCAAGAGCAGCCCCAGAATAACAATACGGATGACGAAGACGACGACCAGCCGCCGCCGCCGCCAGACGAGGTGCCCACCATCGAAGACCTGGTGATGGCTGCCCTCGACTCGGAGATGCCGCCTGATGTGCTGGAAACGCCCTTCACCATTCGGCGGCGCGGGCGCAGCGGCTCCCGTGGCACCACCAGCGGCCAGCGCGGGCGGCACATTCGCTCCATCCCCGGACTGCCCGGCCAGGGCAAGCTCGACGTAGTTGCCACCCTGCGGGCCGCCGCGCCGTGGCAGCGGGTCAGGAACGAGGAACGAGGAACGAGGAACGAGGAACAGGCTCAACGCTCATCGTTCAGCGCTCATCGTTCCAGGGTTCGGCTGCGCGTGGACGATCTGCACATCAAGAAGTTCCGCAGCAAGGCGGGCACGCTCTTCTGCTTTGTGGTGGATGCCAGCGGCTCAATGGCGCTGCACCGCATGCGCCAGGCCAAGGGTGCGGTTAACACCCTGCTGCAACAGGCCTACGTCCACCGCGACCAGGTGGCGCTGCTGGCCTTCCGGGGCGAGAGCGCCGAACTGCTGCTGCCGCCATCGCAAAGCGTGGAACTGGCTAAACGGGCGCTCGATGTGCTGCCTACCGGCGGCGGCACGCCCCTGGCAGCGGCCCTGCTGGCGGCCTACAACGTGGCCGAACAGGCCAGCAGCCGGGGCATTCATCGCACCACCGTTGTGCTGATCACCGACGGGCGGCCCAACGTGCCCCTGCGACCCGACCCGGAGGCCAGCAAGCAGCAACGGCTCGACCAGGCCCGCGACGAGGTGCAGCGGCTGGCAGGCAAACTGCGGGCCGCAGGCATCGGCGCGGTGGTGATTGACACCCAGCGCTCCTTCGTTTCACGGGGCGAGGCCCAGCAACTGGCGGCCTGGCTGGGCGGGCGTTATGTCTACCTACCCCAGGGACGCGGCGACCAGATCGCCCAGGCGGTGGTGGCAGCAAGCCAGGAGGCCTAATTTTTCACCGCGGGGAGAACGGAATGTTCACCGCAGAGGACGCAGAGAACGCTGAGGTTTTTTGGGGAGGAGGCTGAACCCTCAATGAATCTCACCGCCGTAGGGGCCGACCGATGTGTCGGCCCGCAATGAAACGCAACGCCCCCTCGTTCCCCCGCATGCGGGGGAGGCCGGAACCTTCAAGGAAATTTCACCTCCGCCGCGTAGGCGCAACCAGCACACATCGGGCTACTAACGCACACGAAGGAAGCCACCAAAAACCGCCCGCCGCGTAGGCACTATCAACCATCATTGGTCTACCCCATCACATGGGTACGGGCGAGGCACCCGCCACCTGGCGTGTCGCTACCACCTTTTTCACATGCGGGGGTTTGGGGCGTCAGGCCCCAACGGGGTTGTCAGGGGCTGGCCCCTGACCGCCCGCCGCGTAGGCGACACTAGCACACATCGGGCTACTAACGCACACGAAGGAAGCCATCGAAAACCGCGCGCCGCGTAGGCAACTCCAGCTCACATCGGGCATTTTCCAAAAACTAATCCCCAGCGTCTGCCATTGGCGGCAGAAAATAACCGAACGTCCCACCGGTCGCCGCCCCTAACTCCAGCCATTCGGTGAAGGAAGAGGCCATCAGAATCCAGGAGTCCTGATGTTGCTCAGGATTACTCACAACAGCAATTTCACTCGGCTGCGGTGCCCAACTGGGGATGCCAATCACACTGTCCTGGGCAATAACACCGCCGAGATCGAGGAAAATTTCAATATATCCACCCTCTTCCTTCGACATTATGCCTTCAAGGTGGCTTACTTGCAGAAAACCGTTAACGAAAGGAACGTTTATACCCAAAGCATATTGCGACCCCACTGCCCAGATATAGTTCCGTGTATTGATCACAAATCCGGCATACCACTCAAAAAAGCACTGAAAATCTAGAGTGATGTTATAGGGGTTTAACCACCTTCTGAAGCCATCACTTCTTTCCTGCAACTGATTTTGTAATGTTGGGTTGGTGAATTGTCGGAGTCCCCGATCCATCCAGATGCCCGGAAAGGTCTGGATGTGAGCGCAGGCTTGATGGATAGGACGCATCAGGTCTTCGGAACATTCCAGGTTCATCAGCTGGCTCCTTTGTGTCAGGTCGGTTTTTGGCACTGGCGTCGAGTCCTCCTAGTGGTCACGTCGGTTCCTGGTTCTCGGCGGGCGAACACACGGTTCGCCCCTACCCGGTTCTCGGTTCTCGGTTCTGTCGAAC
>JALONX010000394.1 GCA_025454695.1 Chloroflexaceae bacterium | reverse complement strand
GTCGTTACAAGCTCGTCCGTATTCTAGACCAATGTTTCCATGCGTTCCACGAAACCGAAATAACGGATAGGTTGTCATTGACATAATTAATCCTCGGGTTTTAGGTAAAGTGATTACTAGGCTTACTTCGTGATATATTCTAGAGAACATTCTACATGATATACTAGGAGTATAACACAATTTCGGGGATGTGCTACTAAGCCACCTAACATGCAATAGGCGGAAACAATCCGCCTAACTTCTGCGATCTTAAGCCGCGCCCGTTTCTGCCTAATACCGATTTCCGGCATGTTTGGGCTAAAGATTCGTCCGCCTAATTCCTGGAAATCACGGTATCAGGAGGGTGGTTTGTCCGCCTATTCTTGCTAACGTGCGAGTTTTATACTAACGCCGTGTTGAGCATTCGCCCAGGATGATTGTCATAGCGCGTTCAGCGAATAGCTACCTCTCTCCCGCATCAACAAGCGGGATTGCGTTTGGAGGGCGCTTGCTCTTTGCCAGCATTGCGTATTCTCGATTGGCAAACCCCGCGCCCAGAAACTCCGCAAGCCGCGGGCCGTGTGTTTCAAGCTTCGTGTTGAACAGGAATTCCAGCACTTCGTGAAACCAGACCCTTCGCCCTATGTTGGTGTACCAGCGCATGGCATGTCGGTATCCGGCATCAGGATGAAAGAGCGTGCGGAAGAGCACGCGCGGCCTGGTTTGCAGCAGGACTTCGATGGTCTTAAACCACACAAACACGCGCCAGGCTGGCACCCGGGCTGCTTCCAATACCTGATGCTTGTAATCCCATCTGGTCAGGTCGGTTTGAATGACGCGGCGGTTCTCAACTGAAGCAAAGAATGGCGTCCACTTGTGGGGCGTTGCATACAGCAGTTGCACCTGATCGGGATCGTAGGAAAGCAGGTGCCGGTACGAGCGCCAGTAATCAGAATCACGTTCTTCAAAAAAGCCAAGGACATAGGTCGCCATTGAAATGATGCCATGCTGGCGCAGCAGGGCGATAGCCTCCCGGTCTTCAGCAACACTTCCACCTTTTTTGATGTTTGCAATCGCCTCGTCGCTGTAGGCCTCAATCCCCAGCAGAAACCTGATCACCCCGGCCTTTTTATAGAGATGAAGGATGTCCTTGTCACGCACAATATCGCCAGCCCGAGTTGAACCAACCAGGATGAGTGGAACCTCTTCTGCAATCAGTGCTTCCAGAAAAGCCTGCCAGGCCTTTCTCGATCCCGTTGGCAGCTCATCGGCAAAATTAATAAGCTCCACACCCTCTTCCCGATACAGGCGCGCAAGCTCCTTTGCAAATCGTTGCGGTTCCCGGTGACGCCACTTTGTCCAGAACCCACGTTGGCCACAATAGCTACACTGAAACGGGCAGCCGCGTGAAAACTGCACCACGACGGCCCGCTTCCCACCCCAGTAGCTGTAGTCTTTATGCGAAATCAGCTCCCACCCGACCCTGAACTGATCTAAATCGGGAATCACCTCCGCAGCAGGCGTTTCCTTGATCTGCTCATCTTCCCGAAAGGCGATTCCCGCAACCTCAGCTAATGGTGTTCCCGCCTGGATCGCACGCACAAGCAGCAGTGTCGTCCGCTCTCCCTCACCTCTAACAATAATGTCAATGTCCCTGGATGCCGACAAAATCTCATCCCAATGGTAGGTTGGGTAAACTCCGCCATAGATGATGGTGATGTTCTGGCCCCACTGCTTCAGTTGCTTGCATATGGTAAGAACGGTGCTATGCACGGAACTAGAACCGGAATGGCCGATCATCAGCAGATCGGGCGTGTAGGTGAAGACCGCTGCAACAATGTCGGCGATGCTTAGCGATCGAAGATCGGCATCAATCAGGTGAACCTCGTGACCATCATCCACCAGAGGGCCACCCACCGAGAGCAGCCCAAGCGGGGGCAAATGTTCACCTGGAATGCGACTGCCAATTGCGGTGTGGGGGGGATTGAGCAAAACAATCTTCATACGGATGGAGCTTTCACGAAGAGGACTGCCAGCCGTGAGTCTGTGCCTGTCCAGCAATTGCTCACTATCCTGGACGCAACCGTACATGCCTCTGCATGCTAACACGCGAGTTATCTATGGTCAGGGATCAATATCACAACTGCCCCACCTCCGAGGGCTGGCCGCTCAGTCGTGCGGGCCGATGTGTATGCCGTTGCCCCAGAAGACGCGCGGCGCGGCAGCCCTGGGGTAGTCGCGCTTGAGGCAGCGTCGCCCAGGGCCGAGCGCATCGAGGTCTGTTTCAGTCAGTGCTGCGCCGTGCTGCACCAGCGTGGCGGCTTCCGCCTCGGTGATTGGCAGGATTTGCCAGTACTGCGGGTCTTCGCCGCCCTCCCAATCAATCGTCTCGGTAAACACCGAAACAAAGCGCTGCCTGCAATTGGGGCAGGCGACGATGGTAACGTGGAAATGTGAGGAGTCAATCAGTTCAGCCTCGTGGGCGAGTCCTTTGCGGGCTGCCCAGGCGGCGTCCGCGTCCGGGGGCCAGCAGCGCTCGCAACCGAAGTTCTCGTGCGGCCCGTTGTCAGCCGTCGCGGCGGCCTCGTGCCACTGCCGATTGCGCCGAAAGAAGGCTTGAAGGGCATGCAAGCGTCTGTTGGTTTCCCACGCGAAGACCCGCGCCATAATGGGTTCGAGGGCGAAGCGCAGGTAGTGCGGCCTGGCGGTGAAGTGAAAAGTGTAGGTAAGCCGCGACTCGGATGCCGAAAGCTCTTCATGCTGGATGGAAGCGGCCCACGACTGGAAAAAGGGCGGGCTGTTGACCATCTTGACGGCGGCCACGCGGGGCCGTTCAAACGAAACATAGACCGTCTTGAGGGTAAGACTGCCCAGAGATTTTCGACCGACACAGACTGCCGTAGCACCTTTCTCGGCCACGGCGTAGCCATCAGCAAGATAGGCCGCTTGCAAGAGCGTGTCCCACTCAAGCCGACGGGTGTAGTCGTGAAGCAGATCAAAGACCACATGGCGTGGGGCAGGAATGATTGCACTGACCTTACCGTGAGCCATAGGATGCTGCTCCTTCAGTACGATCCTGATCTAAAATTCGTGCTTGCAAAATCGTCATTCAGGCTGTATGCTAATTCCTTGGAAATTGTGACGAAAGTGACAATCAATCGTCCAAAAATTTGGATCATCTTTACAATCTACCTAAAGGAATAGTATGGCCCTGCATCATATTGACTTTGTGTTTGCCCGCCGCGAAGAGTGGATTCCGCCCCGGTTTGTGGCCCTGCTGGAAGCCGAATGCCAGAACCGTGGCATGTCGTTTCTGCACTGCCGCAACCACGAGCAGGCCGAAATGCTCCGCGCCGCCCTCGGCGATGGCACCCTTACCGTCGGCTGCCTGGTTGACTACATGGGTTCGTCGTTTCGCTACGACTATGAGCTGGGCTGTGCGGTGAAGGATTGCGGTGGCCTGGTGGTGGACGACCCCGACCGGGTGCGCCTCTTCCGCGACAAAGTGGTGATGCACCAGGAACTGGCCCAGGCGGGCATTGCCATGCCAGAAACAATTGTCTGGCGCTCGTGGCAGCCCGCGCGCGACCTGACCATTGCTGAGCGCGACATGCTGGGCACGCGGATTGTCTGCAAACCAGCGGGCGGCTCGGGCGCGGGTGGCGTGGTGCTCGATTTTGCGGGCACAGCGGCGGCCCTGGCCGAGGCCCGCGACTATGACCCCGACGACCACTACCTGTTGCAGGAGTTTGTGACGCCGTTGGAGCTGGACGGCAAACCGGCCTGGTTCCGCGTCTACAACTGCTTCGGGCGCATCTTCATCTGCTTCTGGCACCCCGAAACCCACGAGGCCACCCTGGTGACGCCGCTGCAAAAGATCCTCTATGGTCTGGAGGAGCTGGAACAGATCTCGCAAACAGTGGCCCACATCTCCGGCTACACCTGGTTCTCCACCGAAATCTGCATGACCGAGCGAGACGGCCAGCGGGTCTTCCTGCCGATTGACTACCTCAACAACAAGTGCTTTATGATCGCTCAGTCGGAGTTTGGGCCAAAAGGCATGCCCGACGCCGTGGTGGAAGCCGTGGCCCAGGAACTGGTGGTGCAGGCCCAGCAGCATGTGGCTCGCCGCGAATTGCGCTTCGCGTTTTAAGATTTCACCGCGGAGGACGCGGAGAGCGCGGAGTAGTCAGCGATTAGCGATTAGCGATTAGCGATTGGAGATTGGGCCTGCGCCTGCTCAGTCTCTAATCTCTTTTTGCTGCTGTACGACTCGCTATGTTTGCCATTTGCACTGCCAACCCTTCGACTGCCGGTTTCCGAGCTTGACGAGGAGCAGGGCAGGCTGCAAACTGGCGACTGCCAACTGCCTTTACCTTGCCTCCACCACCGCCGCCGCCCGCAGCACGGTGGCCTCGTCCCAGGGTTTGCCCACCAGCTGCATGGCCAGGGGCACGCCGCTGCTGCTCCGTCCACATGGCACCACAATCGCAGGCCAGCCCAGCAGGTTAAACGGGCCGGTGAAAAAGGTTGGCGTGGGGGTGCCCAGTGGTGGGGCCACCTCCGGCACCGGCGGCGTGCTGATCAGGTCAACCTGCTGAAAATAGGCCAGGCAGCGCTGCCGCAGCACCGCCCGCGCCTGTTGCGCTCGCTGAAACGCCCCTGGCCCGTAGGCAAACGCCGCCAGCACTCGCTGCCGCATAAATGGCCCAAAATCATCGAGTCGCGTGCGCAGGTTTGGCGTGTGGTAGGCCGCCGCCTCCATCGCCATAATGCCCACATTCAGCAGCCGCAGACGTTCCATCTCCAGCATGTCCAGCTCCACCAGGGTTGCCCCCGCCGCTTCCAGCCGGGCCAGGCCTGCCCGCCACGCCCCCAGCACCTCGTCGCTGGCCAGCCGGTTGCCGCTGCCGTCGTCGCGCAGCACGCCGATGCGCAGCCCGGCCACCCCTTCATGCAGATGTTCCGGCACGGGCGAGGGTTGGTTCTGGCGCGTGCGCCGATCAAGCGGGTCGTGGCCGCTGAGCGCCAGCAGCATGATAGCGCTGTCGGCCACGGTTTGGGTGAGCGGGCCGAGGTGGTCGAGCGACCAGGAGAGTGGCACTGCGCCATGCAAGCTCAGCCGCCCATAGGTGGGTTTGAAGCCTACCACGCCGCAGTGCGTCGCCGGGATGCGGATGGAGCCGCCGGTGTCGCTGCCGAGGGCGGCATAGGCCATGCCAGTAGCCACTGCCGCTGCCGAGCCACTGCTCGAACCGCCCGCGTCGTGGTCGAGGTTGTGGGGGTTGGCAGTGGAGCCATAATGACTGTTGTTTGAACCAGGCGAGTAGGCGTATTCCGACATGCGGGTTTTGCCGATGATGATGGCCCCGGCGGCCCGCAGCCGCGCCACCGCCGTCGCGTCGTAGTCTGTCACATGGCCAGCCAGAATTTTTGAGCCTGCGGTAGTGACGGTGCCCGCCATCGCCAGGAGATCTTTCACCGCCACTGGGACGCCATGGAGCAGGCCGCGATGGTATCCGGCGGCAATCTCGGCTTCGGCCTTGTGGGCTGCCGCACGGGCCTCCTCCGCCAGCAGCAGCTGCATGGCATTGGTCTGCGGGTCGCGGGCGGCGACCTGGGCCAGGCACGCCTCCACCAGTTCTACCGGCGAACGTTCGCGGTTGCGCAGCTGGGTGGCCACTGGCCCAATGCCGCGCTCGCCATTGGGCGGCAGATGGATGCTGGTGGGCCGCCTGGTTTTTGGCGGCGCTTCCCAGCCTAGATAATCCGGCACAACCTCGCCAGAAGTTTCTTCCAGCAGCCGCTCAAAATCGGGCATGCGGCTGAGAAAGCCCTTTTCCACAATGCCAGCCAGGTCGTCATCGGTGGCAGGAATGGCGGCGGCCTGCAAATTGTGGCGCAGCCGATTAATAATTGTGGCGGGCAGCGTCTGGTCGGCCATAGAAACCTCAAGAAGAACCGAGAACCGAGAACCAAGAACCGTCGTGTATAATCCGTAATCCGTAACCCGTAATCCGTAAAGGCATGAGCATTGCGTTATGCACCATGATGATGCACCGCTGTAGGGGTGCGGTCTGCGACCCGCCCGCAGTGAACATACCCGGCGCACGCTGTGACCCGCTCCCCAGAACCGAGAACCGAGAACCGAGCCTGCCCTGAGCTTGTCGAAGGGAACCGAGAACCGAGA
>JALONX010000393.1 GCA_025454695.1 Chloroflexaceae bacterium | reverse complement strand
ACGCTGCGTATGGTCGCTTATCAGGCGCTGCTGCCGCCAGGCGTCCTATCCACTGCGTGCCACCCCCAGCACCCAGCACAGCAGCGTCACCGGATACGCTCGCGCATGGGGAGCAATACACTGCTATGTTTGGGTCATTGGGGCATCCGCGAGAAGATGCCGAGTGCTTTTTGTACGATGTCACGCTCCATCCGCAATTACTCATTTTCACGTTATAGGCGTGCCACCGCAGCCGTGTTCACGGTTGTGTTCGGCAGCGCCAATGACTCGGTGGCGGTTCGTATCCAACGCCGGAGGGTCTCCGGATCAATCCCGAGGTCACGCGCTACGTGGCCGCGACTCATGCCCGGTTCGGTGACACGTTTGACCGCTTCCTGTGTGAACTCGTCTGGATAGGGTAGACGTCGTTGCATGGTCTCCCTCACGTTCATCGGGAGCATACCGCATTGGGCAATGTCCATGAACGTGGATCAAGTTCATCTTGGTCAACCGCAGCATATCCCGTTCCAGGCGACTCAGGTACAGATCACGAGCGGAGGTGGCCTGCTGCTGCGTGCGGGTTGCCGCACGTTCCTCCAGCAGCGTCTGTTTCTCCTCCTCCCGTTGCACTTCCTCGGTCAGGTCGCGCCGCTGGCCACCTGTGCGGCGGTCAATCCAGCGCAAGAACCGCTCGCGCCAGGGCTGCACAATGGCAACCACCGCGACGATGAGCAATGCCAATGCAACCAGGCCACCAATCAGCAGCGGTGGGCGCTGGGCCAGCAGCGTAAAGAAGGTTTCAACCGGCTGCTCGCCGCTGAAGATCCTATCAAGCGCCTGCGGAATAGTGAAGGTTGGCTCCGGCATGGGCGCAACCGTCGGCGCAAGCGGTGGCGTCGCCGTGGGCGGCACTTGAGTTGGCGTAGCTGGAGCAACCGTTGGCGTGGGCAGCGCCTGGGTTGGCGCGGCGGTGGCAGGCAGCGCTGTCACCGTTGGCACGGGCTGCTGCGCCGCCACCGGGGTGAGCGCACCGAAGAACACGACAAGTAGCCCGATGGCGAACAGGAGGATAGTGGCTTGTTGTCTGGTTGGCATGAGCAGTTCTCGGCTCGGAGGCGCACCATGTCGAAGATGTGTAATACATCCATGATAAACGAGCGTGCGGTTTTAGGCAATAGAGAGGCAAACGCATGTCAGAGTACTAGAAAGATGCGATGGACGGGGAGTCTTGTGATGGGCAAACAAAAACCCTTCCAGTTGGTTTCTGGAAGGGTTCCTTCTAACGTTGGCGACCCCGAGTGGGCTCGAACCACCAACCTTCAGCTCCGGAGGCTGACGCTCTATCCAATTGAGCTACGGGGTCAAAACCGATTTTCGATTGACGATGTTGGATTTGTGATTGCCGGAAACCTCGGCAGAGGGAGGAACAAATCCCAAATATTCGTCAACCATATCTTGACTGCCAGTATACCGCATGGTAGGGGCAGTGTCAATGTTTTTTGTGGCTTGCTTCGCACATGCAAGCTGTGGTACAGTGCTTTCTGGTGCGCCAGCCCTGGCACTAGATTTGCCACAGCGACGCAGTAACACAGCAACGCAGAGGCGCAAAGACGCAGAGCGGTTGGCAATTGGCAGTTGACAATTGGCAGTTGGCAGTTGGCTTGTAACGCAAATACGCAGTACGCAGTTTGTGACTCATAACGCTTCAGGAGAACCTCCATGCCTCCCCTCATCCACTGGTTTCGGCGCGATTTGCGCCTGAACGATAATACCGCCCTTAGCGCCGCCGCCAGCCAGAGTGGTGGGGCCGTCGTCCCGGTGTTTATTCTCGATGATCGGCTGATTAGCGGGGAGACGGCAGGCCCGGCCCGCACCCGTTTTATGCTCGAGTCGCTGCGCGAGCTAGACGCCGGGCTGCGCCAACGGGGCAGCCGCCTGATCTTCCGCCGTGGCGACCCGCAGACAGAACTGCTGAAACTGGTGCATGAAACGGGCGCGGCGGGCGTGTTCTGGAACCGTGACTACACCCCGTTCGCCATTCGCCGCGACAGCCGTGTGAAGCAGGCGCTGCGCGAGGCGGGCCACCAGGCCGAGAGCTTCAAAGATCTGGTTATCTTCGAGATGGGCGAGGTGAAAACCAATGAAGGGAAACCCTTTACAGTCTACACGCCCTACAGCCGCCGCTGGCGCCAGCAAGCGAGCGAAGCGCCGCCGGTCACTCAGGCTGTACCCCAGTTCGCCGCTGATGTAGCAATGCCCGACTCGCTGCCTATCCCCGACCTGGCCGACCTGGGCATGCACAGCGAGCAGCGGGCCATTCCCGGCGGTGAGTCGCATGCCCAGCAGCTGTTGCGCGAGTTTACCGACACTCAGCAGCAGTACGGCATCAGCCACTACAAAGAGCAGCGCAACTTTCCCGGCCTGCCCGCCACCTCGCGCCTTTCGGCCCACCTGCACATTGGCACGGCGAGCGTGCGGCAGTGCCTGGCAGCGGCGGTGGCCTGCGGCGATGGCAGCGATGTGCAGGCGTGGATTGGCGAACTGGCCTGGCGCGATTTTTACATGCAGATTCTCTACCACTTTCCCCATGTGGCGACAAGCGCCTTTCGGCCCGCGTTCAACGGCCTGCAATGGGAAAACGACCAGCAGCTCTTCGCAGCCTGGTGCGAAGGGCGCACCGGCTACCCGATTGTGGATGCCGCCATGCGCCAGATGAACACGGAGGCGTGGATGCATAACCGCTGCCGCATGATTACGGCCTCGTTTCTGTGTAAAGACTTATTAATTGACTGGCGGCTGGGCGAGCTGTATTTCTGGCAGAAGCTGGTGGACGGTGACAAGGCCGCCAACAACGGCGGCTGGCAGTGGGCGGCAGGCACCGGCACCGATGCACAGCCCTTTTTCCGCATCTTCAACCCCACCAGCCAGGGCCAGCAGTTCGACCCGCAGGGGGCTTATGTGCGGCGCTATGTGCCGGAGCTGGTCAGGGTGCCCGACAGCTTCATCCACGAGCCGTGGAAGATGTCGGCCAACCTCCAGGAGCAGTGCGGCGTGGTCATCGGGCGCGACTACCCCGCCCCCATCGTGGATCACGCTGTGCAACGGCAGCGGGCGCTGGCGCTGTATGGCCAGGTGAAGAAGTGAGCGGCGACGGAAGACCGAAGCCTGTCCTGAGCTTGTCGAAGGAACCGGGGCCAGACGATTGACGATTGACGATTGACCCTTCGACAGGCTCAGGGCAGGCGGATTGACGATTGACGATTGACGATTGACGATTGACGTTGCCCGTAAAGGCGGCGCGATGCGCTCTTGACGATTGACGAGGCGCAGACCGGGGACGGGAGACCGAAGCCTTTCCTGAGCTTGTGGAGTGGGGACGGGCAGAAACCGAATGACAGACTCACTTCGTGTCAACACGCATTTAAGTCTTTACAAGATAATTCAAACATTCATCGGTGCAACACGCTTGAGCGTGTTTTTGAGCTTCCAGACGCCGAATTCATTCGGTGGCCAGAGCAGCAGCGCGTGCCCGAACTATAGTAAATCTCCTTCCGTATGTTTGGAGCTTCCCAACGCCGAGTTTACTTGGCGGCCAACCTCAATTACGGACTCACTCAATGTATATGCTTTGGTGTTGAGGTGTTGGCACGTTGGGAGATTATTCCAAATAACCACAGCAAGAGCAGTAACAGTCCGCCTGGGCGCAGAAGTGTGTCATCTGCCATTTGCGGGAGGCCCAGCAGTGCCTGAAGCATCACAATACACAGCCAGCCCAACGCTACAACACTGCTAACTTGATACAGGGCAATGCGCCATGTACTCCACACCGCTGGCACTCGTTCTTCCGGCACAAAACCAAAAAGTAAACAAAAAACACTCACTAGCACAATGCTGAAATAGCCCGATGTCTCACCAAGTGGAAATCTGAATAGATACATCCCAAACAGCACACAGGGAACAGTGATTGCGGCTACGAGAAACCAGCGCCCTCGTGCCGTTTGCAGACGATGAAACGCCATAGATAAGTGCAAGAGCATAGCCAGAAGAAAACCCGCTTTGACCAACCAGACCGGCACTTCCCAACCAGTGACCCAACTCACCACAACGGCCAGCGGCATAGTCAAACAAATCAGCCCTAGCAGAAGAAACAGAGTCAGGCCAAACTTTAGTCCCGTAGGCAAGGGGCGTTGCGGTGGGTCATCGGCGGTGAAACGACGGTAGAGCGACTCGATGATGGGCGAGTTGAGCCGGGAGCGGTAGGGCTTTTGCATGGCAGGCCTCGGCACGCTGTGATTGATCATCTGGTAGTGTCACCATATACCACTCGGCGCAAGCCCGGTTACCATATAGAATCGCTGTATCTCTACGCCTCCGCGCCTCTGCGTTAAACGCTGCTCGTCACCGCCCGCCGCGCACGGTGGCCAGGTTGGCCGTATGCACTTCGCGGTAGGCCTCGTCGAGGTCGGCGGGCAGGAGGCTGCTGCCGTCGGGCAGGCCCCGTAGGTAGGCGATGTTGCGCCACAGCAGCCCCCGGTCGCTGATCGCGCCGTGGCAGGGGATGACAGTTTGCACCCGCTCGTCGTTGGCGCACACCTCCAGTCCGGCGATCCAGTCGTGGAGCAGATGGGCATGGTTGACGTAGGGCAGCGGCGTTTCCACCGTGTCACCCGCCAGCAGCATGCCCCACTCCGGCAGCCAGGCCACAATGCAGTCAGGCGTGTGGCCGGGCAGGTGGTGCAGTTCCAGCGTGACTCCGCCTATGTCCAGCGTCAGACTATCGTCAAACGTGCGGGTGGGCGACAGCAGCAGCACCTCATCGTACCAGCCGGGGCGGGCAGTGCGATGTTCATGCAGTTGTTCTGGCACATCAGCCTCGAAGCGGGCGGCACACAGGCTGTGGCCAATAATCTCCTCGTAGGGCAGCGCCGCCGTGCCCCAGACGTGATCCCAATCGGCATGGCTGTAGACCACCGTCAGGGGCAGTTCGCCGATCAGCGGCAACAGCGGTTGCATGTCCACCGGGCGGGTGAGCGTGTCCCACACCACCGCTCGTGAGTCCCCCAAAATGAGGGCACCCCGCACCGTCACCGCCCCGTCTAGCGGTACCTCGGGCAGGTAGAGGCCGGGTCGAAATTGAGTAAGCATTGACGATTGACGATTGACGATTGACGATTGCTAGAACCAGGTAACACGGTACCATGAGTATTGCTGTCAGTCAAAGACTATCTCCAATCTCCAATCTCCAATCTCCAATCTCCAATCTCCGTGTTCAACTCCGCCGCGCTACATAGCCCGCCACGCCGCCCGAGACAGCACCGATAATCGCCAGTTGCAGGGCCAGGCTCAGGGCATCGTTGGCGAAGTTGCCCGTGCTGGCGCTATATTCAGTGGGGCGCGTCGCCAGCATAATCACCCCACTGAGTCCGCTGTTGAGCGCCCCAACCAGCCCGCACTCAATTGGAGTGGTTTCCCGCCGCAGCATGCTGGTGATGAACCCGTAGAGACTGCCGAGGATAAAGGCTGGGAAGAAGAGTGTGGTGACGGTGTAGGGGCTGCCCAGGGCCACCAGGGCATAGAGCCAGGCTAGCCCGGCGCTCACCAGCAGCACCAGCGGCACCAGCACAGCCTTACCGAGTTGCTGCAACGGCACCATCACGCGCTCCTTCCGCAAGAGATAAAGAGATTAGTGATGAGTGATTCCACAGATGAAAGCTAATCTCCAATCCCAAATCTCCAATCTTCAATCTCCAACTATATCTTCGTATGGCGTGAGTCCCAAACCCTCAAGGGCAGTGCGGGCCTGGCTGCGGCCAAGGTGCCAGCTGGGCCAACTGGTTTCTTTCCGCTGAAGGCTCCACAGTTGATAGCGCAGGTTGGGCGTCAGCGCCTCCCGGCTCGCCGCATCCAGCGTGGGCCACATGGCGGCAATGGTTGGCGTGGCATCGCTCGAAAGGTAGGTCAGGTAGTAGGCGTCCAGTTCAGCCCCATTCTGAAAGCGGCGGATATTTTCGCGGGCGATCAGCGCATCAGGGTTCACCAAATTTAAGGCCGCCAGGTAGAGCAGCGCTGCAACGAAGGTGCCAAAAGCGAAGGAACGCAACGAGTCGCGCAGCAACAACCCTAGAAACAGCAGCAACACCACCGCCAGCCAGATCATAAAGCTATGGGTGTAAACGCGCAACTCGGTGAAGCCATAG
>JALONX010000392.1 GCA_025454695.1 Chloroflexaceae bacterium | reverse complement strand
CGACACCATCATCGTTGGCTCGTGGCAAGAACCGGGGAGTTTCCTCGATTACGCCAATAGCCAGGCCATCCGCGTGGAGACCGAATTGCTCTACCGCCCACGCTGGGTGACCTTCCGCGACTTCAGCCAGCAGCCCAACCCGGCCCTGGTGGAAGGCGACCTGCCCTCGCTAGAGAATGGCGGCGCTACCCTCACCGAGGTAACGGTGCAGCCCGGCGAGCCAGTCTTCGACCTGGAAAGCAAAACCGTCGTTGAAGCGACCACCGCGACCACAGCCCGCCAGCTAGTGGTAACGGGCAAAATCAAGGCGGGGCTGAAATGGGACGATGGCCAGCCCCTGACGGCCCGCGACTTTGTGTTTGCCTGGAAACTGAGCTGTGACGCTGAGTCAGGCTCACTCACCCAGGACAACTGCCCGCTTGGTTCCAGCCCTTCCGCTGGTGGCATTGTGAGCAACTACGAAGCAGTGGATGACACCACCCTGCGGCTCACCTACGCACCGGGGGTGGTAGACTCACTCTTCTTTTCTACGGTGTTTGGGCCAAACGGCACCCCCCAGCCCGAACATCTGTTTAAGGATGTGAAGCCCGCCGACGTGCTGAAGGACGAGCGGGCGACTGGCGGCACCAGCGCCCTGCCGCTGGGCTATGGCCCCTACAAGATGACCAAGTGGAACAAGGGTGAAAGCATCACCTTTGAAGCCAACCCCAACTGGTCGGGCGAGGCCCCCAAAACGCCGACCATGATCTACAAATTCTTCGCCGACGCCGTAGCCCTGGCCTCCGCCGTCATCGCAGGCGAAATTGACGTGTCCGGCGGCCAGACCGGCGTGGACATTGACCAGTATCCCTACCTTACCTCAGTGGCCAAAAACGGCGACATCAACTTCCAGCTCAATGTAGACAGCAACCGCTTCGAGTCGTTGCGCCTCAATCTGAATGACCCGAACGATGCTGAACTCAAAGCTCCTCACCCCTTTTTAAGCGACGTGCGGGTGCGCAAGGCCATTGCCATGGGGCTGAACCGCCAGCAAATGGTGGACACGATCTTCTACGGCCAGTCGAAGGTGCTGGATCAGCCCCAATTGCCCCAGCATGAGTCATTTAATGCAGCGATGGGCAAGGTGGAGTACAACCCGGAGGAGGCCAAAAAGCTGCTGGACGAGGCAGGCTGGACGCCAGGTGCTGATGGCATCCGCGAGAAGGACGGCAAGCGGGCCAGCTTCACCCTGGTGACCACCTCGGGCGTGCCGCTACGGCAGCGGGCCACCCAGATTGCCCAGAGCAACCTCAAGGAGCTTGGCATTGAGGTGAACCTGAGCTACATCCCTCCCGCCGTGCTGATCTCGCCTGATGTCTACTTCAGCCGTCGCTTCGACGTGATTCAAATCGCCAACACCTTTTCGCCACTGAACCCTGACGGATGGTGGTATGGCATCACTGCCTGCGACGAGATTCCCACGCCTGCCAATAACTTTGCTGGTCAGAACTATGCTGGCTGGTGTGACGAGGAAGCCTCAAACGCCGCGACCGAAGCCAACTATGGCACGCTCGACCCGCAGGAGCGCAGAGCAGCCTGGGACATCGTGCTGCAGCGCTACTTTGAAACCGGCTACCATATCATCCCACTCTTCATGCGCCCCTCCATGGTCGCTTCCGTGCCAGGGCTACAGGGTGCCACCATCAACCCCACCGAATTTTTGACCTGGAACGTGGAAACCTGGACATTGGAGGATCAGGGGTAGCCTTCTGAAGGTCTCTCGCAAAGGCGCAAAGGCGCAAAGGTGTCGCCGGTGTATATTCATCTGCAAACCTTTGTGAGCTTTGCGGCTTTGCGAGAGCAATAATCAACCTGTTAACAGGGGAGAATCCGCATGGTCAGTTTTCTCATCCGGCGGGTGATGCAGGCGCTGCTGGTGCTGTTTGTGTCATCGGTCGCGATCTTCGGCTTGCTCTACCTGGCCCCTGGTGGTCCCATGGCCGACATTCTCGAACAGGGCCGCCAGAGCCGCTACCCACTCAAGCCGGAGGACATTGAACGACTCAAAAAGCAATATGATCTTGATCTGCCGCTGTGGCAATCGTACACCCGTTGGGCCTTTGGCCTGCCCGTGCTGACGGATCGCCCGCCGCGCTACGGGGTTATCCGGGGCGACTTCGGCGTCTCGTGGCGCATCTCCAACAACGAGCCAACCATCAACCTGCTGCTGCGAGTGCTGCCCAACACGCTGACACTGATGCTCGCCGCTACCGTGCTGGCGCTGCTAGTGGCCATTCCCGTCGGCATCTACTCGGCGGTGCGCCAGTATTCCAAGCTCGATTACTTTGTGACGACCGGGACATTTTTTGGGATAGCTATGCCGGTTTTCTGGCTAGGCAGCATGTTGATCCTGCTGTTCAGCTTCCAGTTCCGTGAATGGGGCTGGCCCTTTTTGCCCTCCGGCGGTGTGCAGGCCACCCGCGCCTGGACTCAACCGCTTTTGGGGCGGATTACACCCGGCTCAGTGCTTGACCGGACGCTGCACCTGATCCTGCCCACGGTGACACTGGCGCTCCTTTCCATGGCCCAGTGGAGCCGCTTCACTCGCTCGTCCATGCTGGAAGTGCTCAAGCAGGATTACGTCCGTACCGCCCGCGCCAAAGGCATCAAAGAGCATATTGTGATTCTTAAACACGCCCTGCGCAACGCCCTCATCCCGCTGGTGACCATTGTAACGCTGCAAATTCCCAACCTGTTTGGCGGCGCGGTGATCACCGAAACCATTTTTAACTGGCAAGGGATGGGGCGGCTCTTTATTGATAGCCTGGGCCAGAGCGACTGGCCAGTGGCGCTGGCCTACCTGATGCTGCAAGCGGGGCTGTTTGTGCTGGCCAACCTGCTGGCCGACCTGCTCTACAGCGTGGTTGACCCGCGCATTCGGGTCGCTTGACGATGAACAACAAACGCAGAGGCGCAGAGGTGCAAAGACGCAGAGCAGCAACAGTTCTTGCAGGAATGCATTGGACGTGCAAATGAGACTCCTTTGCGGCTTTGCGGCTTTGCGAGAGCTATACAATTATGGCAACACTTGAGATTTCTGCCGGTTCCATCCGTGACGAGGAATATGAAAGCCAGCGCCAGGCCATCTGGCGGCGCTTTCGGCGGCACCGCCTGGCCATGCTGGGCGTAGCGGCCCTGCTGTTCCTCATGCTGTTTTCGTTTGTCGGGCCGCTGCTCAGCCCCTACGATGCCAACGCCCTGCTCGGTGCGCCCAACCAGCCGCCGAGCCAGGCTCATCTGCTGGGAACCGACGAGATTGGCCGCGATATTCTTACCCGGCTGATGTCTGCCGGGCGCATCTCGCTGCTGCTGGCGGTGATAGTGACCCTGGGCACAACGCTCCTGGGGATGCTGATTGGCGCAGTGGCGGGCTACTTCGGCGGCTGGGTGGATAGCGCCGCCATGCGGCTGGTGGATTTTCTGCTGACGCTGCCTGCCCTGCCCATGCTGCTCATTCTCTCGGCGATGAGTCTACGGGGCGGCCTCCCGCTACGCCCGCCGGAGTGGCTGGCGGGAGCCTTTGGCTGGGTCTGGGGCATGCCACCAGCCGCCGCCGAAAGCGTGCTGATTCTGGCCTTTATTCTGATCGCGCTGGGCTGGATGGAGATCGCCCGCCTGGTGCGAGGGCAGGTGCTATCGCTGCGCACGCTGGCTTTTACCGAAGCCACGCGGGCGTTGGGGGCTTCCCACGGGCGCATCATCCTCCGCCACATGATTCCCAATGCCCTGGGGCCGATCATTGTTGCTGCCACCTTTGGCTTCGGCAGCGTGATTATCGCCGAGGCAGGCCTTTCATTCCTGGGCTTTGGGGTGCAAAATCCCTCGGCCAGCTGGGGCAACATGCTCAACAACGTGCGGGAGTTTATGCAGGTGCAGCCCTGGCGGGCCTTCATCCCCGGCCTGACGATTTTCATCGCCTCGCTCTCCTTCAACTTCATTGGCGACGCCCTGCGCGACGCCCTTGACCCGCGCATGAAGGTGTGATGAGCTAATGCGTAAAACGTAATGCGTAACTCATACAATTACGCATTACGCCCTACGCCCTACGCCCTACGCATTACACGTTATGTATCACTTACACGCATCCTCAGCGCTATACCAGGAAACGTTTTGCAGCGCTGCCGGAAAACATAACCCCTGGTTGTCCTTAATGCTGATGCTTAGGGTTTTGAGTGATCCCAGTGCCGCAGGTACTTCACCGGTTAATTGATTCTTGTCCACAAACAATTGGCTGAGGTCAACCATCTGGGCCAGCGTTTCTGGTAACGTGCCCGTCAGCTGGTTCCCCGAGAGCGAAAGCTGTCGCATGGCTCGCAAGTTGCCCAATTCGGCGGGAATAGCACTACTGAGGCGGTTCTGATGGAGAAAAAGCACCGACAGCTGGCTCAACTGGCCCAGTTCGGCAGGAATGGAACCAGAAAGCTGGTTTCGATCTAACAGCAAGGTTTGCAGATTGCTCAGCTTGCCCAATTCGGCGGGAATGGAACCAGAAAGCTGATTGCCGCCAAGCGATAGCGAGCGCAGCCGACTCAAGTTGCCCAACTCGGGCGGAATGGAGCCAGCCAGGCTGCCGTTATCCGTCAGGCTGAGCGTTTCCAGGTTGGCGAGCTTACTCAGGCCCGCCGGGATGGTGCCAGCAACGTTAGTTCTATCAAATTCCAGGCTACGCAACGCAGGCAAATCGGCGAGTTGAGCGGGCAGCTCGCCCCCAAAATTGCGCCCCGAAAAGCGCAACTCCGTGATGCACTGCTGCCCATTGGCTGCAC
This sequence comes from Chloroflexaceae bacterium, assembly GCA_025454695.1. Lineage (GTDB taxonomy): Bacteria > Chloroflexota > Chloroflexia > Chloroflexales > Chloroflexaceae > JALONX01. The sequence continues at coordinate 1,375 of JALONX010000392.1, read as the reverse complement.
CACCGAAGGTTGCAACCTCGTCCACCGTCGCATCGGGCTGGCCCAGTTGCCGCAGAATGGCCTGGAGCGTCGCCCGATCCTGCTCCTCAGAGCAGTCGGTGACGGCGACCTGGCCCGCACCTGCGGCGGGAGGTGTGGTGGCTGTTTCTCCCACCACCACCTGGGGCGAAGCCGGGGCGGGCGCGGCTGCCTGGGTGGCGCTGAGGGCAGCGGCAACGGTGGCCTCCACATTGGGCTGGGCAGGCGGGTTGGCCTGCGTATCCGACGGGCGAACGGTGGTGGTGCATGCGCTGAGGGTAACGGCGGCGACGAGCAGCAGCGCGAGGTGCATGCGACGAGTCATTGCTGTTCTCCTTGTGTTTGTGCCCCTGGTGGGGCGTGCGGCAAAACGATGCCACCAGTATCGCCGCGAGACGTTACCGCCGTGTCTGGCCGTGTGTAGCGGAGGTGACGATGTTGTTACGGTTCGGTAACATCGCCGCTTGTCGCGTGCAGCTAGCCAGCAGGGTGGGCACTGCCGGGCATCGTTACACAAACAACTCTATTGCATTCGAGATACGCACCGTCCTTCGTTCTGCTTCCGCTCTCAGCGCATGCAGCAGCGCGACGATGTGCGGGCGCTGCGCCCCGCACCCCGCCCAAAGGGGCCAGCCCCTCTGGACTCCCCGCTGGGGCCTGACGCCCCAGACCCCCGCATGTAAATCTGGTGGCTGCGAGATGTCCGGTGGCGCATGCCTCACCTGTACCCATATGATTTAGCGAAACATCTGACTCGACAAGGAGTGACCATAATTTAATTAGGGCGAATGAAATGAGCTACGCCACTATACTCTTCCAATCTGCAATCTGCAATCTGCAATCAGGCACTCTGCAATCGGCTATAGCCAGCTGCACCGGGTGCGTCAAGGGGCAGGTTGATGGTGAAGGTGGTGCCAACACCGGGGGTGCTTTCGCAGCGAATGGTGCCGCCGTGGCGCTCCACAATGCGGCGCACAATCGCCAGACCGAGGCCGCTGCCACTGGACTGGCGCTGGTTTTCGCCCCGAAAAAACTCGCTGAACAGGTGGGGCACTTCGTCGGCGGGAATGCCAGGGCCATCGTCAGCGACGCTGATCTGGAGTGCCCCGGCCTCCTGGCTTAGCCCCACAGTAACGTTGCCGCCAACACGGCCATATTTAATGCCATTGTCGAGCAGGTACAGAAAAACCTGTTTCCATGCATCACGGTCGAGCGGCGGGCGGGGCAGGGCGGGCGCGGCATTGAGATTAAGCGTAATCTGGCGAACATCGGCCTTTTCCAGCAGACTCAGCACCGTTTCTTCGGCCACGGCAGCCAGGTTGGTGGGGCGGCGTTGCAGCGGCTGGCCCGCCTCCAG
>JALONX010000391.1 GCA_025454695.1 Chloroflexaceae bacterium | reverse complement strand
TGCTGCACCCGCGCCGTAACGTGGTGACGATCCACGACCTGGGCTACCTGGCTTTTCCGCAGGCCCACACCGCTCGCCGCCGCATGGAGTTGCACCTGACCACCCGCTGGAGCGCCCACGCCGCAAGCCAGGTGATCGCCATTTCCCAGGCCACAAAAGACGATCTTGTGCATCACTACAGCGTGAATCCCGACAAGGTCAGCGTGGTGCATCACGGCCTCAGCCCCCAGTTTCACCCCGTGGAAGACCCGGCGGTTCGAGCGGCAGTGCAGCGGCGCTACGGCATCAGCAGCCCTTACCTGCTGTATGTCGGCACGGTGCAGCCGCGCAAAAACCTGGCCCGCCTTCTTGCAGCCTTTGGGCAGTTGTTGGCGATTGGCGATTTGAGATCGGAGATTGGAGATCAAGGAACTAATCTCACGCTTGTTATTGCAGGCAAAAAGGGCTGGCTAACGGAGGAGATTGAAGGGCAGGCAGCCCGGGCCGGGTTGGGCCAGCGGGTGCATTTCACTGGCTATGTGGCCGACGACGACTTGCCTGCCCTGCTGAGTGGGGCGCTGGCTTTCGTTTTTCCCTCACTCTACGAAGGCTTTGGCATGCCCGTGTTGGAGGCGATGGCATGCGGCACGCCCGTCCTTACCAGCACAACCACCTCCCTACCGGAGGTGGCGGCTGATGCTGCGCTACTGGTTGACCCCACCGATACCGACGCGATTGCCCGTGGGCTGGCCCGGCTGGTGGCCGAGCCAGCGCTACGCAGCGAGCTGCGGCAACGGGGGCTGGCGCGGGCGGCCCAGTTCACATGGGCGCGTTGCGCGGCGGAGACGCTGGCCGTGCTGCGCGACGTAGCCAGCCGCTGAGGCGGGTCGTCACGCCTGCGAGCCGGGACTGAAGGGCGAGCGTCCGCTTCACATCGGGCGAAAGGTGTTCGCGCCAGTAGTGGCTGGTTTTGGCCACGGCGGTGATGACGTTTTTGATCTCGCCCTTGAGCGCAAAGCCTGCGCCCACCGGCACGAAGAGCGTGTGGCCACTGAACCGCGCCTGCACATTTTCGCTGTTGATCGCATCACACAGCCAGCCCGACATGCCCGCTTCAGGGCAATCTACGGCGAGCCAGCCCGCTTCGGCAGGCCGGGCCTGTAGTCCGCTGACCTCGGCAATGCCGCGTTGCAGCTCCGCTACCACCGCCTGGTAGGCCGGTGAGGCCGCGTCTTCGCCCACGGGCGCTGCCAGCAGCGTGCCCCGGTGGGGCGGCCCGCCATCCAGGGCCAGCCCACAGAAGCTGTCCCACATGTTGCCCCAATCCACCGAACCATCGTCGTTGTAGCGCATGGGCGCCGAGGCCATAGGGGCCTTTTTATCATGTGTTTCCATTGTATTCTCCGTGAAACGTGAAACGTGAAACGTGAAACGTGAAACGTACTGCGTACTGCGTACTGCGTAATCTCCAATCTCCAATCTCTAATCAAAGTTGCGTCAGTGCTTGCACCGTGATGCCCACGCCTGCAATGGCGACCACGCAGGCGCTGGCAAGCGGCACCAGCCGCAGCACCCGGTTGCGCACGGGCAGCCGCTCGAAGAAGCGCCGGGCATGCACCAGCAGCAGGCCAATGCCGGTGAGCACGCTGGCCAGGCCCAGGCTAAAGGCCACAATCAGCAGCAGGCCAAGCCCCACCCGGCCCAGGGCAATGGCGCTCAGCAGCAGCACCAGGGCCGAGGGGCAGGGCAGCAGCCCACCAGAAACGCCCAGCGCCAGCAGGCTGCGCCATGTCAGGGCGCTCGTCTGGGGCTGATGCACATGGTAGCCGCCGCCGTGGTCGTGGCCGCCATTGGCATCCAGTTCACCATGTGTATGTGTAACCGATGTTGATCGCAAATGGTGCAGCCGCCCACGCAAAAGGGTCAGGCCAACCACAATCACCAGCAGGCCGGAGATGACGCCCAACCAGGGGAAGAGCTGTTCTGGCAGGATAAAGCGCGAAACGAAGAGCGTGACCAGGCCTAGTCCAAACACGCCCGCCGTGTGGGTCACCGTGGTGGTGAGGCCAAGAAACAGGGCGTGAACGCTGGTGCCACGGGCACCCACCAGGTAGGCGGCCACAATCGCCTTGCCGTGGCCTGGTGCCATGGCGTGGGCCGCCCCCAGGCCAAAGGCCAGCGCCAGCGCCACCAGCAGAGCCAGCGGTTGAGAGGCCGGGGTGTTCACCAGTGCTGTCAACTGATCCTGCTGGGGGCTGGCCTGGCTGGAAACGCGGGGGGCAGCAGCGGCGTTCTGCGGCGCAGCGCCGGGGGCTAGCTGGAAGCGGAAATTGGCTCCGTCCACAGTGGGCGGGCTTTGTAGCAAATCCTGGGGGTAGTTGCGCAGTTCCTGGCTTATGTCCTGGGTTGGCACGCTCGACTCAAGCAGCTGCACGTTGTTCAGCGGTTGCACCACCACTTCGCGCCAGCCCAGCCGTTCGGGGAAATTGCCGTCGTGGTAACGCACCATGCCGGTGCCGATGCTGGCTGGCAGGGTAGTGCTAGCCTCCAGTTGCAAGCGCAGCGTCTTCAGTCCGCCCTGGCCTGGGGGGAATTCCAGCGTTGCCGTGCCAGGCGTTAGCGCCAGCGGCGCACCGTTCAACTCCAGCGTTAGCTGGTGCATCAACTCAGCAACGAGTGCCACACGGTAAGCCTCCTGTTCGTTATCGGCGAGGGTACCGTCGCCATCGCGGTCAATTGCGGGCAGGGCTTGAAAGGTGGGTATTTCGGCCTTATCAAGCACATAGACCAGCCGCATGTGCTGTGAGTCTATTTCCAGGCGGCTGTAGCGGTTGATGGTGAAGTTGCCCAGCGGGTGGGCTGCCGCCGGGGCAGGTGGGTGGGCCAGCAGCGCAACCAGCACCAGGGGCAGTAGCATCCAGCGGCGGGCGTTCCAGTTCAGCATGGGCGCGGCTCCTTTCTTCAGCATGGGCCAAGTATATGCCGCTGCAGCGTGTGGATACCAGCCCGAAGACTGCTCATTTGCTGTTCATTTGGTGATGTGCCAGGGTTTCCCCCGACTTTGCGTAGCAAACGTTTGTGAAATGTGGTAATATATGGGCAATCTCCAGAACTTGAGACCGTGACAGCGATTTAGCGTATTCTGATTGCTCAACCCAACTACTCCCATGTTGCTACGCCTGGATAGGCAGGTGGAACACGGTAAGGGTTGAAGCCAACAGAGTACCGGCAGCGAGCTGTTGCATGTGGCGCTTCTGCCGGGCTGTGTGATCGAGGAGTAGAGTGTGGGCAAACGACCGTCGCACAACGGGGTGATGACAGCATACCCGCACGGGTCGGGCGGCCAGAGTCTTACGTCGGTTGGGTTTGAAACGACGCGACCGCTGGCCGACTCGTGGTTTGAGGCACTGCTGGAATCGGCTCCAGATGCCATTCTTATTGTAGATGCCAGCGGCGCGATTGTGGTTGCCAACAGCCAGGCCGAGCGCCTGTTTGGTTATGACAGAAGTGAGCTGATTGGCGAGGCAGTGGAGGTGCTGGTGCCCGAAGCGCAGCGCCGCCTCCATGCTGAACACCGCGACCACTACAACAATAACCCCCATGTGCGCCCCATGGGCCACGGCATGGATGCCGAATTGATGGCCCGACGCAAAGATGGTTCGATCTTCCCGGTGGAAATTAGCCTGAGCGCCCTGTGGACGGCGGAAGGGCTGCTGGTTACCAGCGTCATCCGCGATGTTAGTGAGCGCAAACGGATTGAAGAGCAACTCGAACGGCAGGTGCAACATCGCACCGCCCACCTCAATGCGTTGTTGGGCCTTAGCACCACGCTGCTGGCCGAACGCGACATAGATGCGATTCTGCAACACGCTCTGCAACACGCCATGCTGCTGGTGCCAGAAGCGCAGCAGGGCGCGATCTATCTGTACGATCGCGCCGAGCATACCCTGGTGTTGCGGGCCAGCACCCATCCTAGCCTTGTGCTTGGTTCCACCGTTGCGGTCAACATCGGCCTGTGTGGGCGGGCCTTTCGCTCCGGTCATATTCAAGCGGCCAGCTCCGTCACTGAATATGCCGCTGCCCTGCCGCCTATGCAAGGCGACGAATATACCCAGATGCTGGAAGCCCTTGGTTTGAACCAGCTCCCCAGCGGGGCCCTGGTGATACCCCTGCTGGCCCACAACGAAGCGCTGGGTGTGCTGCGCCTGTTGCGCCACACCGGCGAAGGCCCCTTCGCCAGCGAGGCACGCCCCACGCTGGGCCTGCTGGCCAATCTCACTGCTACCGCAATTACCGAAGCTCACAGCCATTACACCGCCGACCGGCTGACGACCCAGGTGGCACGGCTGGAAGACCAGCAGCGTGAACTTACCGCCCGGCTCGACTCAGCGGAAGCAGGCATGTTGCAGGCCGCCCGGCTGGCGGCAGTGGGCCAGCTGGCCGCCTCAGTGGCGCACGAAATCAACAATCCGCTCTACGCCGCTCGCAACAGCCTGTTTCTGTTGGAGCAGGATTTGCCAGACGACCTGCAAGGGACGCCCTATCTCACCATTTTGCAGCAAGAGTTGGCCCGTATCGCTGGCATTATCGAGCGCATGCGCGACTTCTACCGCCCCGACCGGGGAGAATTTGCGCCGTGTGACCTTAACCAGTTGCTGGAACATACCCTGGCAGTAGCGGTGCTGAATGCTCGCCACAAAGCGATTAGCGTGCAGTTTGCGCCTAACACCACGCTTCCCAGCATTCAGGGCAATGCCGATCAGTTGCGGCAGGTCTTTTTAAATCTCGTCATCAATGCCCTTGATGCCATGCCCGATGGTGGCACGCTCAGTGTGCGTACCGCCTTTGGCCCTACGGTGGTGCTGGTAGAAGTGGCCGACACCGGCATTGGTATTCCCGATGATATTCGCCCGCGCCTGTTTGAACCGTTCTACACCACCAAAACCAATGGCACCGGTCTGGGTCTTTCCATCAGCGCCCATATCGTCACCCAACACGGCGGCCAGATTGAGGTTGAAACCAACCCCGGCAAGGGCACTATTTTCCGCGTCGTACTGCCGCACGAGGCGCGGGAACTTCCAAGTTGACGATACGCACCGCTGACGTGCTTTCGGCGTCAGGTGAAGCATCGCATGCATACATGGGCGGACAGTTCAGGTGAACGCCAATGTGCTGCCCGCACACCGGCCTTTACGAAGGAGAGACGTATGGAACGGCAACCTGCACGGATACTGGTGGTTGACGACGAAGCTGCCATTCGCCTCACAATGAGCATTATGTTGCAGCGCCGCGGCTACGCCGTGTCGAGCGCCGCCTCAAGCGCCGAGGCCCTCGCCTTGATACATCAGCATCGCTTTGAAATGGCGCTCCTCGACCTGAAGCTGCCCGACGGTTCCGGGCTTGACCTTGCAGAATACCTGCGGCTGCACCATCCCGCCACCGCCGTACTCATTCTCACCGGCAGCAGCCCGCTCGACTCCACCCTGGACGATGGGCGGCTAGGCCAGTTTCACTACCTGATCAAAACATGTAGTCCCCAGGACGTGCTGGAACGGATTAACCTGGCTTTATGTAGCTGAAAGCAGAGCGATGCAGCGACTCAGCGGGTCGTGGTGGCGCTGGCTGGTGGGGCTCGTGGTGGTGGGGCTGCTGCTAGCCTGGTTCCCCCTGCACCAACTCCTGGCTGCGCCAGCCCCGGCCCAGCGGCTGGCCGAAGCGCAGCAGCGTTGGGAAACCAGTCGCCCGTCTCACTATCGCCTGGTGATGAACACCAACGGCTCGTGCCATGTGGATGTGGAAATTCGCAACGAGCAGGTGGTGAATCGCAACATTAACCATACCTGCACGTATCCTCTGCAAACCATCACCAACCTGTTTGGCTACCTTGAGGTGAGCCGCCCCTTGCACCTGAACTGCGCCTTTGCCCGTTGCGCCTGCCGCCTTGCAATCGAGGTGCGCGCCACCTACGACCCCACTTTTGGCCATCCTACCAGTATCACCATGTACGCCCAGCGTAGCAACAACTGGGGTCACCGCCACTTCTGGCAGTTCCTGTGGATGAACGGGCGGCTGCCCGGCTGCGACATGACCCGCGAACTCAATGTTGCCTCGGTCATTACCCTCCAACCCCTGCCGTGAGGGAGATGTGGAGATGTGGGGTTCTGGGGTTGTGGAGGTGTGGGGCTGTGGGTGACGTAATCCGTAATGCGTA
>JALONX010000390.1 GCA_025454695.1 Chloroflexaceae bacterium | reverse complement strand
AACCAACACGCCAACGAATACGCCAACGAATACGCCAACGAATACGCCAACGAATACGCCAACGAATACGCCAACGAATACGCCAACGAATACGCCAACAAGCTTACCCACCAGTACGCCCGACCCGGCGATATTGATAACTATCAGCGACGTGACGGTGACAAACCCCGGTAGTGGCGCTACCAGTGTTGCTAACTTTGTGGTGACCCTGTCGCAGGCCGTGCCCGACAGAATTACGGTGAATTACACAACACGTAATGGCACCGCCACGGCACCTGCCAACTACACCGCTAGCAGTGGGCAGTTGGAGTTTGCTCCAAATGAGACTAGCCAGGTTTTGCCAATAACGATTATTGGTGATGACACGCAGGGGAGTGAGCGAACATTTTTTGTTGATCTCTCATTGCCTGGAGGAGCGACGATTGGCGATGGTGTGGGTCAGGGCACAATTGTGTATCAGGCCGTTTCCATCAGCAAAGGCGTGACGCCACGGGAAGTGCAAAGTGGCGTGTCACCAATAGCGATACCAATCACTTACACAATCTCGATTCGGAATCGACTCAGTACGGCTGTCACCGTCACCCGCATGACGGATGATGTGGATGCCATCTTTAACCTTGGCAGCTGTACACCCGGTAGTTGTTCGCAAGCGGGCCAGGGTGCCGATGTGGTGTGGACTGGTTCGGTGGCGCTTAACCCCAGCGGCACCAGCGGCGATACCCTGACCCTTGTGATGACGGGCCAGCTGGTTCAGCCCGATTTCGGTACATACAACAATAACCGCGTGACGGTAGAGTCAACTGGCAACAGTGCTGTTAGCGCTGGCCCCTTCCCTGAAGCCAGTGTTACCCTGGTGCAGATTGTGCCGAACCGTGACACCGTGCGCAGCGTGCCCTTTGTGGCACCGACCCGCACGGCTACGCCTACGCCAACAGTGACAACCACCTCAACTGCGACGCAGACGGCAACAGCAACGGTCACCCAAACGGCCACCGTGACGGCCAGTCCGACCCCAATTGAGCCGACTGACCCGCCCGCTGCAACGGCGACGCTACCGATAACCGCCAGCCCGACGCCGATTAAGTGGGAGCCAACCGCTAGCCCGCCCCGAACGCCGACAGCAACTCGGCTTCCGGCGACGGCCACCGCAGCACCAGCCACGGCGACCTCAGCTCCGGCAACGGCAACAAGTGAACTGGTGACGGCCACGGCAGTGCCAGCCACGGCAGCGCCAGCCACCGAAACGCCCGTGGCCGAAACTGCCACCAGTGAGCCAGCGCCAGTCACAGCGACGAGTGAACCGACGACCGCAACGAGCGAACCCGCCACAACAACCGCTGCACCGGCAACGGCGACAGCTGAGCCAGCGACCGCCACGAGCGCACCTGCCACAACAACCGTTGCACCGGCAACGGCGACAGCTGAGCCAGCGACCGCCACGAGCGAGCCGACAACGGCGATAGCTGAGCCGACGACCGCGACGAGTGAGCCAACCACCGCGACGAGTGAACCGAATCCGACGCTTGTGCCCACGTTAGTGCCGGGTGAGATAACCGTGGTGCCGGTAGACACGCCGTTGCCAACCGTGGTGGTGGAAGCCACGCCGTTGCCAAGCCCGCTGCCAGAAACAGGCCGGGCAACGACGCGGCTGGAAGTGCGTGCCATGGGTTTCGTTGGCGCTGATGGCAGCCAGCCACATGTCTGGCCCTACCTGCTCTTCGCTCTGGCTTTGCTCAGCCTGTTGCGCCGCCAGCGGTAGCTGTTACGCCACAGAGAATACAGAGTGTACAGAAAAGGTTCGCGTTGTCTGAGCGAGCAACAGCACGGGGCGTGGTGAGCTTGTACTCACCACGCCCCGTGCTGTTGTTCTATCAATTGAGTGTGAAACGTGAGCAGACCTGAATTACGTTTTACGTTTCACGTTTTACGCTTCGTGCCCCTACAGCACCGGCTCTGCGGTGGTGCGGCGGCTGGAGCCGTTGCGGGTGGTGCGTTGCCAGTCGCTCAGAATTGCACTGGCCTGGTCACTGTTCAGTGCGGCGGGTGCCACGCCAAAGCGCTGCTGCGTTTCGGCCTCCAGATCGACGCCGCGCACCTGGGCCAGCTTGAGCAGCGCCTGCATCTGCCGTTCGGTGGCGGCGGGGCCTGCGGCTGCATGGCTGGCCTCAGCGCTGCGCCCCTGGGCTGGTTCGCGGTTGGTTTGGTAGCGCCCTCGCTCCTCAGACAGCTTCTTCAACGTATCAATAAAGACCGACGCCTGGCCCTTAGTCATATTCACCAGGTCAACGCCCTGGTCGTCGGCGTAGGAAGCCAGCTGTTCGCTGTTCCAGGTCAGGTCTTCCTGCAAGACGGAGATGTAGTTGCGCTGCTTGTCGCTTGCGGGGGCTTCCGGGTCGCGCACGGTGATGGGGGCTGGTGCGCCCTGGGCCTCGCGCACGCCGTGGATCTGGCCTTCGACAGCTGCCCGCTGAGCATTGTAGATGCGCCAGCCAAGCTCAACCGCCTGTTGCACCTCGTCGTCGCTCGCGTCAATGGGCAGAGTGATTGTCTCTTCGAGGGTGATGAAGTCTTCGCCGAGCCGGATGGCCGCGCGGTAGGTGCGGCTGACACTGCGTTCATCGTTCCGTGGGGTTGCCATACGTTCCTCCTGAAACCAGGCCGCGCTGGCCGGTAGCGCGTGCCGGGATGCATCTCTGACTTACTGTTCGTATTCGTCCCGTTGTTTCGTACTCTGTCGCCCGGCCTGCGTGCAGCAGGATCGTGCCTCTATTGTAGCACAAAAGTTCGCGCATTTCAAGGGCCAATTTACGCGCACCATCGCCACGGCCCGTGTGTCAGGGCTGGTAGGGCCGCAGCGTCGCGACCATCGTTTCCAGGTTTGCAGGCGTCACATTCCAGGCATTGCCATTGTCCCAATCAAAGGTGATTTTCACCTTTAGCCCTGGTCGCGTGATCTGCACGAGGCAGCAACGCCATGTATTGCCCTGCTCATCGCGCATCGCTGCCCGCAATTCCTCTGCTGTATCAAAAATATCGAAGTTGTCAGGGGCCGCTCCTTGCCACTCGCCTTCAGCATCCCACATGTAACCAAACATGCTGGTGCGGTTATAAAGTTGGATGACGACGGCAATGGCACGCCAGTCGCGGCTGGTGTATTCCTCGTCGGCAAGAATCATCTGGCCCAGTTCTAGCATCAGGCGGTCGGCGAGCGATGACGGTTGTTCGTTCGTCACAAATGCATCCTTTGCCTCTGCTAAGTCCGTTATGAAACAAGCAACGGATTACGCTGTTCAAACTCGATGCCACCATCCTTCAGCAGGCTCTGTTCCACACGCTGCCAGCCCAGCAGTTGCTCGTAGAACGCTGCCAATGTCCTGGCATCGGGGGCATCGAGTACGGTCGCTGAAAGCCGCATGGTGGGACGTTGCATGGCATATCTTTTTGGTACGAGCAACAACGGAATTTTTAGAACAGCCTCATAGGGATTTGGTGTCAGCAAGTGATAGGCCAATCGTAAAGATTATGCGAGTCCAGCGTATATCACTTCCGCTGGTGTGTTCCAGAGCTGGGAGGCAGGAGTGCCAGCAGCCTTGATATAGGTTGCCACCAGGTTGTAGCCAAGGGAATAGCCCGTGAAGCGCGGAATGTTTTGTTCAGCAGAGCCAAAGAACCAGGCCCGGTGATTGTAGAAATTATGCAGTTCGGGTAGCGCCCGCGCCCACATGGCCTCACTTGCCTCCTGGTCAAGAAATCTGGCATAGAACGGTGCCATCCCGCCACGGAGTTCCGTTTCAAAATGGCAAGCAAGCCCTTCGCTCACTAGCGCTTCGCCAAGTGTTTGTCCATAGCCGGGGCCATCGTGACGTAGGCAGTGATGAAACTCGTGCCCAAGCGTTGCCAGAAGTTCCGTGTCAAAATTATGTAAAAGATTGGTGTTGTTCGGGTCAATGGTAATCTCTAGCACATCGGCTGCACGGCTGTAGCCAGTCATGCCTGTTTCTAGAATGACAAAAGGCCCAGTTTGTACGACGACATCAATCTTTCCGATGGGCAGCAGAGCAGCAATCGTATCCACGCCTTGCCAGAAGACACGCTCGATACGCTCCCGTAATGGGTTGAGTCTGCCCCGTGCATTTAAGAGATGAAGATGAACAGCCATTATTTGTCCTTATGCAAGAAAATCCTAATTCCCGCCTTCCTGCCTGGGTAGCGCAACCGGTTGCACGTGGTTGTACTGCTGCAGGCGGTTGGCGCACATGGATGGAATGCTGCAGCCGTGCTGACGTGCTGGCCTGCTCGGCGAGGTGAGCGTGTTACGCACGCACCATGTGCCTCGCCGAGCAGGGTGCTTGTCTCTTACGGGGTGATGCTTACCCGCACCACTTTGCCCGGCTCGATCACAATGTTCTCGGCCATTACCCGTTGCTTTTCAATATTAATCAAACGGTAGATGCCGGGCATAAGCGAGTACTCTGCGTCGAAGTAGAAGCCTTGACCATAACCAAAGGTCTGACCTGTCCCCCGGTCACAGCCGCTGTTGGGTTCGTAGGCCGTTTCCCACTTGCCGTCCACAGCAACCTGAAGCGCGTACTGGCAGATGTCGTCTGGTGGGATGCCACCATTGGTCAGCTTCAGCGCTCCTACCCCAATCGTTGCAACGGTCTCCTGCCCTTCGACCACCTGGGCGGTGTAGGTGGCCCGCACATTGGCCTCAGGCGCATCGGCGGAATTTGGGTTATCGTTGCTGGGGCCGCCAAGCTCCTGCCAGATAGTAAAGCGGTAGGTGCCGGGTGGCAGCTCAATCCGTTGCTGGCCAAAATTATTGACACCAGAGGTTGATTTTCCTGGCGTATCAATTATATTGTCGGGCAATCCCGTCACCGGCCCATTCTGGTCTTCAAGGCGCTCCAGCTTCAAAATGCTGTGCTGCCCATGGCCCCGCGCCAGTATCTTGCCATCTGGCCCTACCGCCCGAATGGTCAGGTAGCTGCGTTTCACCGTCTGGGCGATCAGATCCTGGAGTGTCTGAGTCAGCCCCGCGCCGTCCTGCACGTTGGTGTAGCTGCCACCGGAATTGTCGGAGATGCAGCGTAGATTTGCGCTCTCCTCTGGCGTTGTCCCAAAGCCTACCACATCAATCCGCACCTGGGCCTGCGACTCAGCCAGCGCCTTCGACAGCGCGCACGGGTCGCCCTGGCATGTCTCTTCGCCGTCGGTGACCATAATGATGACATTGCGCACCTGTGGGCCTGCCTGTAAATCCTTGCCCGCCTCGGTCAACGCCAGGGTGATGGGCGTCCAGCCGGTTGGTTCAAAGGCCTGAGTCTGTTGGCGTAGCAACTCTTTGTTGATGCCCTGCATCGGCACCAGCAGTTCGGTAGACTGGCAGCTCTCGGCCCGGCCCGCCTCGGTGTTGTCGCCCTTGTGGCCGAAGACGCGGAAGCCAACATTGAAGTTGGCCGCATCGCCGGGAAGTTCGTCAATCACCCGCTCCATGGCGGCACGGGCGGCGGCAATTTTGGTGCTGCCGCCAATATCTTGCGCCATCGAACCGCTAGCGTCAAACACCAGCTGAATATTGGTGGTCTGGGGGCCGTCGCCGTTGCCAGGCCCAAAGGCGACGGGTGCTGGTGCGGCTGGCGCGTTTCCACTTAGCCCGGCGCTGGGAGCAGTGGCGCTGCTGGCGGCGGCGGTAGCGGGCGCGGCGGTGGTGGGAGTAGGCAGACTCGGTGCGGTGGGAACCTGTGTAGCTGGCGGCGCGGTGGGTGGGGCGGGGCTTGCTGGTGGGGCGGTGGGTTGGCTCTGTTGCGCAGCGATGATAGTTTGCTGAGCGGCGATGGTCGCCTGAAGATTGGCCGGGTCAGGCTGGCTGGCGGGGCTGGTCACACATGCGGTAAGCAGCGTGAGGGTTAGCAACAATGAGGCCGTTCGTGCCTTCAGAGACATGCGATCTCCTTTCACGGGAGACGGCGGCTCCGGGCGGAGATGTAGGTTGTGGCGTGAAGCAGGCCATACTCCACAGCGATACAGGCTGTTGAAAAAGCCCGTATCGAACGCGATGAGTCCTGATTGTCAACATAGTTTGGCCTCGAAAGTATAACACAGGCGTAGCAGAAGAACAAATTTCACTCACTCCAGCGCCGCTTGCGCCTGAAACCGCGTTGCATGCGTCTGTATCTTCCGTTTTGCCGTTGCCGCCCA
>JALONX010000389.1 GCA_025454695.1 Chloroflexaceae bacterium | reverse complement strand
ACCATCCCACGTTGGGGGTGGCCAGCTATTCAAAGGAGAAGAGTATGCCGTCAGTTCGTAGACCCGCCTGGGTACGGCGCGTGCTACCCTGCCTCGCCCTGTTCCTTGCCGTTTCCCTGCTTGCCCCGCTTTCGCCCACAACGTCTCCCGCCATTGCCGCCGACAACAGCCTGAATGCCGAAGAATTTAGCCACAACAGCCGTGAAACGCTCTACCGCGTGCCTGGTGGTTCGGTGCCTGCCAACACGCAGGTGGCGCTGCGTTTTCGCACTGCCAGCGGCGACGCCACCAGCGTGACGGTGCGCACCTTTCATGTGGAGCAGAACCGTGAGCAGCTCTACGAGATGCAACCTGCTGCTACCAATGTGAGCTGTTATGAGGAGCGCCTGGCCAGTAGCAGCTGTGACTTCTGGCAGACAACCGTTGATGTTGGCCCAATGGGCCTGCTGTTCTACCGCTTTATTGTACGCGACGGCAGCAGCACCAGCTATTACGAAGACGACAGCGACCTGCGCGATGGTGGGCCGGGCCGGGCCTACACCACCTCGCCCGACTTGGGCTGGGTGATTACGGTGCATGATCCAGCCTTTAATCAGCCCATCCGCTGGATGCAGGAAGGGGTGATGTACCAGATTTTCCCCGACCGCTTCCGCAACGGCAACCCGAACAACGACCCGACGCCTAGCCCGATTGACCCGCGCTACAGCATTGACCCGCGCTATGCCTACCCCAACGGCGAGCAGTTTGGTGCCCGCCCCGAATGGGATCGGATTGTGCGCATGGAATGGGGCGAACTGCCCGAAGGCTATTGCACCCGCTACGAAGGCATTAGTGATGCCGAGTGCCCACGCCGCTTTCCCCAGCCGGGCCGCCAGGATCCCGGTGGTGGCAACAAAGAGCTCCAGCTGAACCGCGACTATTACGGCGGCGACCTGGAAGGCGTGATTGAAAAGCTGGACTACCTGCGCGACCTGGGTGTGACGATTCTCTACTTCAACCCCATTTCATGGGCTGGTTCTAACCACCGCTACGACACCCGCGACTACTACCGGATTGACCCCTACCTGGGCAATATTGAGACCTTCCAGCGCCTGGAAGCGGAAGCATCGCGCCGGGGCATGCGGATTGTGCTCGATGCCGTGTTTAACCACATGTCGTCCGACAGCCCAATTTTTGATCGCTACCGCAACTGGGCCAACGCCAGCCAGAGTCCCGAACCAAACGTCTTTCGTTTGAACCTGCCGGTAATTTTTGGCGGCAGCGGCAGCGCCACTGGCCCGACTCCCGCCCCGTCGCCGACCGCTGGGCCAACGTCCGGGCCGACTACCGTTGCCCCGGCAGGCACGCCAGAAGCCTTCGCCGTGCCAGGGCTGCAAGCGATTCGCATCGCTCAGGGCACTGGCGGCACACCGGGCGGCTGTGAGTCGGTTGATTCGCCCTACCGGGGCTGGTTCTACTTTGTGCCGCCCATTTCCATTAATGACCAGGTTCCGCCGGTGTGTGCGCCGGGCACCCGCGACGGCCCTAGCTTCTACCTGGCCTGGTCAGGCATTGACACGCTGCCCGAGCTGCGGGAAGAAAACCAGGCGGTGCAGGACTTTATTCAGGCCAGCGACAACAGCGTGACCCGCTACTGGCTGCGCCAGGGTGCCGACGGCTGGCGCGTAGACGCCGTGCCGAACATGGAATTCCGCACCATGGAAGGCGTGCGCCAGCAGATCAAATCGCTCAGGTCTGACGCAATCATCATCGGCGAGCTGTGGCAGAAGTTCAACGTGCTGCCCCACATTCAGGGCAACACCGCCGATACGGTGACGAACTACCGCACCCGCGACGCCATTCTTGGGCTGGTGACGCCCGGCTCGTTTGAGCCAAAGGGCTTCCCCCAGAGCGGCGAGCCGATCTCGGCTTCGGCCTTTGCCAACCGCTTGCTCTCGGTGCGAGAAGACTACCCCGACGCGGCCTACTACACCCTGATGAACCTGATCGACTCGCATGATACCGACCGGGCGCTGTGGGTGCTGACGCCAGGCGAGCAGAACCGCGCCCAGCGCGAACTGAACCAGGAAAACCTGGCCGAAGGCAAGCAGCGCCTGCGCCTGGCCGTGCTGCTGCAAATGACCCAGCCCGGTGCCCCGGTGATCTACTACGGCACCGAGGTGGGACTCACTGGCGACGACGACCCCGATGACCGCCGCACCTTCCCCTGGGGCGACGAGCGAACCCTGGCCGCAGGCGACCGCCGCCAGCCGGATCGACAACTGCTGGCCTTCCACACCGCCATGACCAACCTGCGCCGCCAGAGCGAGGCCATCGTCAGCGGCGACATGCGCTTCCTGCTGGTGGATGACACCCAGCGCACGGTGGCCTATGGCCGCAAGGCGGGTAACCAGGCCGCTATCGTCGCCGCCAATCCCAACGAGGAGGCCCGCGTCGTTTCCATTCCGCTGAATGGTTACCTGCCCAACGGCATCAGCCTGACTGAGTCGTTCCGCTGTGATGCCCCTGGCACGGCCAGCTACACCGTGCAGAACGGCAGCATTCAGCTCACCATTCCGGCGCTGTGCGGTGTTATTCTGCTCACCCAGCCCAACGCCGACCTGACGCCTGGTGCTGCGCCCGCCGGTTTGCAGGCCAGCGTCAGTGGCGGCAGCGTGAGTCTCACATGGAGCGCCACCGAAGGTGCCACGAGCTACAACGTCTACCGCAGCCCCGTGACGGGCGGCGGCTATGTGTTGCTGACCCCCACGCCGCTGACGGCGACCAGCTTTACCGACACCCTGCCCACTGGTGGCCAGCGCTTCTTCTATGTGGTGAAGGCGGTGGACGCTAGCGGCAACGAGAGCAACGCCTCAAATGAGGCGAGTGTTACGCGCTAGCGGTTGGCGATTGGAGATTGGAGATTGGAGATTGGCAAAAAATTGCTAATCTCTCATCTCTAATCTCAAAACTCTTCTTTTTCAGCTATTTCTCAGCCTTCAGTGTCACTTTTACTCTTGCAATTCTGGCCAGCTTTGCTACAATCGCTTCAGCATGTGCAAGTTGCGTAGATGCATGTGTTTTGTGTGGTATAACTGTAGTCTGGAATAATTTCGCTATAAGGTAGTATTTTTTGCCTATGTTTCGTGATCGTTACTCCCGCCGCACCTATGGTGGGCATACCGAACAACGCCGCCCGCTCTACCCGCCCATGCTGCGGCGCTTCCGCTTTGGCCGCCGCGCCACAGTGCAGCGGCCTCGCTACTTCAGCTATGCGTTTGCTGCACTGCTCACCATCTTTATCCTTGTGACAACGTCTTCAGCCGGTGGCGCGTTTGCGGCCTATAGCCAGCTGACGAGTACGCTCACGCCCCGGCTGGAAGGGATTGACAATCGCAACGCCTTTCAGACATCGCGCATTTTTGACCGCAACGGCGTGCTGCTGTATGAGTTTTTTGGCGCTGGCAAACGCACCAAAGTCGCCCTTGATCAGATTTCCCCGCTGCTGCGCAATGCTACCATTGCGATTGAGGACAAAACCTTTTACACCAACCCTGGTGTAGACTTTATGGGTATTGCCCGCACGTTGATCAGCAGTTTGCAGGCCGGTGAAGAAACTGGCGGTGCCTCCACCATCACCCAACAGCTGATCAAGCTGAGTGTGCTGACCGACGAGGAGCGCGACTTCGACAACCGCTACCAGCGCAAGCTGAAAGAAATTATTCTTGCGCAGGAGATGGATCAGCGCTATTCAAAAGACCAGATTCTTGAGTTTTATCTCAACGAGATTTTCTATGGCAACCTGGCCTACGGGGCCGAGGCCGCCAGTGGCGTCTACTTCAACAAAAGCGCGAAAGACCTGAACCTTGCGGAAGCCTCGCTGCTGGCAGGCCTGCCCCAGTTGCCCACGCTCTACAATCCAATCAAGCATGCTCAGCGCGACGAGCGGGGTATCTTTCTGCCAGGCGTGCCGCTGGCCGAGGGCTGGCTCGATGTCAACTACGCCCTGCCTGAAGGTATTTCGCCGCCGCGTGCCCGCCAGATTGCCGTGTTGCGGCAGATGGTGGACGAGGGCTATGCGACTGCGCAAGAGGCCCGCCTGGCCGTGCAGCAGCCCATTCGCCTGGCTCCGCAAGATGTGCCGCTCAACGCACCCCACTTCGTGTTCTATGTGCGCGACCTGGTGGAACAGAAATATGGCAAAGAACTGCTTAACGGCGGCGGTCTCAATATCACCACCACCCTGGATTTGAACCTGCAACGCATGGTGCAGGAAAAAGCCGCCGAGCGCATCAAGGAGCTGGAGGAACGCAATATCCACAACGCCGCGGTGGTGGTGATGCAGCCCAACACGGGCCAGGTGCTGGCCATGGTGGGCAGTATTGACTACAACGCGATTGTGCCTACCAGAACTCCGGGCGAAACCGGCAACGTGTTGGATGGTCAGGTCAACGTGACGACCCGCGAACGGCAGCCTGGCTCAGCGCTAAAGCCCTTTACCTACATCTCGGCGATGGAACAGGGCATGACGCCGGAAACGATTATTTGGGACGTGCCAACCGAGTTCCCGATTGACCGCGCCGCTAACCGATGGTACGAACCGCAGAACTATGACCAGCGCTGGAATGGCCCGGTGCGTATTCGCATGGCCGTGGCCAATTCGCTCAACATGCCCGCGGTGAAGGCGCTGCGTTTTGCTGGCATTGCCCCAACTCTCGACCTGCTGGATCGGGTGGGCATTAAAACGGGCCTCAAGCGCCCCGCCGACTACTACGGCCTCGCGCTGACGCTAGGTGGCGGTGAAGTGACGCCGCTGGAATTGACCACGGCCTACAACACCCTGGCCAGCGAGGGGCGCTACTATGCTCCTTCGCCCATCCTCAAAATCACCGATGCCAGTGGCGAAGTGCGCGAAGCGTTTCAGCAGCAACCTGGCCCCCAGGCACTTGATCCGGCCCTGGCGAGCATCATGACCGATATGCTCAGCGACGACCAGGCCCGCCGCCCGATCTGGGGCTTAAATAGCATTCTGAACGCCTCGCAGCCCGCCGCCGTGAAGACGGGTACGACCAACGATTGGCGCGACGCCTGGGCTGTGGGCTACACGCCCTATGTCACCGTTGGCGTGTGGACGGGCAACAACAACAACGAAACCACCGCCAAAGTGGAAAGCTCAACTGGTGGCGGCACCATCTGGCGTAATGTGATGGAAGAGATTTTTGTCTGGATTAAAGACAAGCCCGAATACGCTGCCCTGTTTGGTGCGCCGACGGGTGGCACAATCGCAACCGATTTTCCTGATCCGCCGCCGGGAACACTGTTCCGGGGCGAAATGTGCGCCATTCCCGGCGCGTTTGGCGGCCCGTCGCGTGAGTTTTTCACCGCCGACATGGTGCAGGGTGCAACCAGGGTCAACAACAGCACCTTCCGCATTCGTTGCAATGCCTTCCGCGAAGCGGCAGTGGCACGGCTGCCCGGCGCTGGCGAAGAAGCACGCTTCTGCACCCCCAGCAATGCGGTGCCGGTGCCACAGGAGTGGGTACGCACCATGCGTACCTGGAACACCCCGCCCCCCGACCCGGATGTTCGGGTGGAATACCGCTGGCAGGGCGGCAGCGCCACACCAGGCCGTGATGCCGACGATGAGGCACCAGTCGGCAACTACCCGGCCTGTACTCAGGAGATGGTTGATGCGGCCAACGAAGCTGCCGCTGCGGCCAAAGCTGCCGAAGAAGCCGCCAAGGCCGAGGAGGAGCGCCGCAGTCGGCCTCCGGTGGAAGGCGCAGTGCTTATGCCCGACCTCACCCGGCTGGGCGAAAACCAGGCCAAAGAGGTGCTGGCCCGCCTTGGCGTCACCGACGTTTATGTAGATTACCAGGGCCGCGACCGCATTCCCGAAATCTACGATCAGTTCCTGGCCTACACCGTGGTGAGTAGCTCGCCTGCCCCCGGCAACTGGATCTTGCCGGGCACCACCGTCGTCCTCGGCATCCGCGCCCCAGACTAGGCCGGGGAACCAGGAACCGAGAACCGAGAACCGATAAGCGGGAGATTTTGGATTTTAGATTTTGGAGGGGGAGAACCGAGAACCCAGAACCGAGAACCAGCTGAGGCATGTTGTTAGCCCGGCTGGTTCTTTTTTTGATCGAAAGCACGTACTCAAGGAGAGCGGCACATCGGCCCCGATTGTCCCGATGCAGACGGACGCCGGAAGGTGCCGGTCTCCTGCAT
>JALONX010000388.1 GCA_025454695.1 Chloroflexaceae bacterium | reverse complement strand
CAAGCAGCCTGGTGGTAGCGGTGCTGTTATGGCAGGGCGGCCAGTGGTACGCAACCTACGTGCGCGACTATCCGCCCCAGGTGGCCTGGACAAACCAGGATGGCCTGGCCGAAACGGTGGCACGGGCGGTGGCGCTCGCTCCTGGCTACCACTCGGTCTGGATCAGCGGCGACGACATCACCTATCCCCATGTCTATCTGCTGGCGGCTGAGCCGCTGCCGCCCGCCGAAATTCAACAGCTGATTGAGGTGCGGCGCGAACCGGGGCGGCTCAACGGCATCATGGGGGTGGGGCGCTACCGCTTTGGCGAGCCGCCCAACCTGCCGCGCAACTTGCCCGCTCTCGAAGCCGTGCCCGACCAGTTCGGCGGGCCGGGCTTTGTCATTCAGGAGTGGCAGGATGATGGGCAGCGCCACATCATCGTGCGCCGGATGAAGACATAACCATTCACCGCCGAGACGCAGAGGGCACGGAGGTTTTTACTCACCGCTAAGGACGCCAAGGGCGCGAAGATTTGTTTGTTTATCCTCTGCGTACTCGGCGTACTCGGCGGTGAAATGCAGGCTCGGCGGTGAGTATAGTTCGGGGAAAAATATGATTACTCCAACTGATGGACTCGTCATCACGCAGAATACGACCCTGGCCCCTGGCGTCTATCTGCTGCCGCAGGGCCTGACGATTGGGGCCGATGGCGTGACGCTGGACGGCAATGGTGCCCTGCTGGTTGGGGCGGGGCGGCAGGGGCGCGGACTCACGCTGGAAGGGCGGCGCGGCGTTTCCGTGCGCAACCTGCGGCTGATGGAGTATGAACACGGCATTGTGGCCCGCAATTGCGAACGGCTCAGCATCAGCCAGTGCCATGTGACGGCGACGGCGGAGGTGCCGCCCAACACCATCTTCCTCGACATCTGGTTGCCTGCCGAGCGGGCCTACGGCGGCGGCGTGCTGCTGCACAACGTGCGCCAGAGTCGGGTTGAGGAGAATGACCTGGGCCACCAGATGAACGGGCTGCTCTGCTACGATTGCACAAAGCTGACGGTGCGGCGCAATCAGGCCAACTATTGCAGCGGCTTCGGCTTCCACTTCTTCAACAGCAGCGATTGCCTGGTGGAGGAAAATGGGGCCGACTACTGCTGCCGCTACTACCGCCGCGACGCCCAATCGCAGCACCTGGGGGCCGATGCCGCCGCGTTTCTGATCGCCCACGGCTCGTGCCGCAACGTATTTCGGCGCAACATGGCCCGGCTCGGCGGCGATGGCTTTTTTCTGGCCGGGCTGCGCCCCGACTGGGTGCATGTGCCGTGCAACGACAATCTGTTTGAGGAGAACGACGGCTCGTATAGCCCAAACATTGCCTTTGAGGCCACCTTTAGCAGCGGCAACACCTACCGCCGCAACCTGGCCAACTATTGCAGCTACGGCTTCTGGCTGGGCTTTTCGGCGGAAAACGTGCTGGAGGCGAACGACATGCGTCACAACCATAAGGCCGGGATTGCGGTGGAAAACGGCTACGGCATGCGGGTGCGCCACAACCGCTTCGAGTCGAACAGCTACGGCGTGTTGCTCTGGTCGAAGCATGTGGCCGCGTTTGCGGGGGCCGTGCCGCAAAACGACACTAGCCGCGACTGGCTGATTGAGGAGAACGAGTTTCGCCGCAACGAGGTCGCCGTGCGCATTGCCGCCGATCAGGATCACGGGGTTCGACCGCTGCCCATCGCCACGCCGCGCTGCCCGCGCCCCCACGGCCACCGCCTGCGCCGCAACAGTTTTGTAGATAACCGGGTGGGCGTGGAGACGATTGACGCCGACGACACCATGCTGGAAGACAACCAGATGGTGGGGAATGTGGAGGCGGACACGCGCTAGTTTTTTTGCCACAGAGGACACAGAGAGCACAGAGGGTTTTTAGCAACTGATACAGATGATCACATTATGCCGCTAACCATGTATCCATCATTGGCATACTTGCAATCGCCAATCGTCAATCGCCAATCGCCACCTTCGTGTGCTCTGTGTCCTCTGTGGCAAATTGGGCGGCTACAGGGTGGCGGCGATCTCCTCTAGCTGGCGAGTGTGGTTCTCGATATGGCCGATGTAGAGCTGCACCAGAGCGGCAAGCGTCATGGGGCCACGCACGGCATGGTTGGCCTGCCGTTCCCACGCTTCCGGTGGCTGGCGCTTGAGTAGGTTGAGCGTGTTGCGGCGTAGCACCATCGCCAGGGCAATCGCCTCTTCGGGCGAGGAGTCGCCATCGTGCAGCCGTTCGGCCCAGGCCGCCTGGTCGTACATGTAGAGCGTGGCCCCTGGCTCGGCCAGCAACTGGCGAATACGGGCCGCCGCTAGAATCTCCGAGTCGGCAATGTGGAGCAGCACCTGGCGGGCGTTCCATTCGCTGGGCGCAGGGGCAACATCCCGTTGTTCTGGTGGTACAATCGTCAACATCTGCTTCATAGCGGCGATACTCGACTCATAGCCGACGAGCAATTCGGTGGGGGAAGCGGACATGGATAAACTCCTCATCAGAACAACAGCGGATAGCGTGTTTATTGTAGCATAGGGCCGATTTGCCCCTGCATGCGTGCTGCACTGCTATTGGACAGATACCGTGTGGTGTGAGTTCGTGCAGCAGCCAGTTGCACCAATCATCTGAAGTTCTTGTATACTTATACATGGTAGCGGTATCGTTGGTTCATCTGCACGAGATGCGTCTACACCCAGAGCGCATGTCTGATAGCACACATCCATGCACAAACACACATTGCTGCAAAGCAAGGCTCCTCTGAGCCAGCGCGAGCAAGAAGCGTTAGAAGCGGAACGGCTGGCTCGTCAGCAGGCGGAGCATATCGCCAATCGTCTGGAGCGCATTCAAGCGGTAACGGCAGCCCTGAGCGCGGCCCTCACGATGCAGGAAGTGGCCCAGGTGATGGTGGTACAGGGGTTGGAACCCCTGGCTGCTGACAGTGGTGGCATCTCGCTGCTGAATGTGGAAGGAACAGAACTGAAGATGGCTGCGGTTGCTGGCTATCGCAGAGAAGATATTCCAGAGTGGGAACGGATTTCTACGAACCTGCCTTTGCCTACCAACGAGGTAGTGGAAACTGGCAAGGCGATCTGGATGTGGAACCGGGACGATTGGGAACGGAGCAGCTATATGCTGCCAAAGGATCATTTTCTCGATAGTATCTGGGGCGTCTTACCTTTGCAGGTGGATGGCCGCATGCTCGGCGTCTGGGCCTTGAGCTTCGGACGCGATCACATCGTCACCGATGCTGACCAGGCGTTTGCTCTGACCCTGGCGGATTTATGTGCGCAGGCCCTGGAACGGGCACGCCTGTTTGAGGCGGAGCAGCAGGCCCGCACCAGGGCTGAACTGGCAGCCCGCCGCCTGGGGCGCATTCAGGCTGTCACCGCAGCCTTGAGCGTGGCTATTACCCAGCGTGAGGTGGCCAAGGTGATGGTGGAGCAGGGGCTAGCAGCACTGGCAGCTGCCGGGGGCAGCATTTCCCTGTTAAATGAAGATGGCACGTTGCTGGAGTTGGCAGCGGTGGCCGGTTACAGCAAGACAGATGCGGAAAGGTGGGAACGCTTTTCTACTGATCTACCATTACCTTCCAACCATGTACTCAAAACCGGACAACCGCTCTGGCTGTGGAACCAGAATGATTGGGAACAAGGTCAGTATATCATTCCTACTGATAGCTTGCTCAGCCAGAGCTGCGGAGTGCTGCCGCTCCAGATAGATGGGCGGGTCGTTGGTGTATGGGGCTTTGCATTTGATTCGACACATGTGGTTACCGACGACGATCAGGCCTTTGCTACCACGTTGGCCGGGCTGTGTGCCCAGGCCCTGGAACGGGCGCGCTTGTATGAAGCGGAACATCAGGCCCGTGACAAAGCTGAACAGGCCCGCCATACCGCCGAAGTATTGCAGGAAGCCAGTACACTCCTGGTGCGTTCCCTTGATCTCACCCAGGTACTCAACGCCCTGCTTGATTGCCTGGGCCAACTGGTGCCCTACATCAGTGCCGGGGTGATGTTGCGCACGGGCAACTGCTTTCAGACTGCTGCGTTTCATAGCAACCTGTATCCGAAAAGACCCCGCGACCTCACGTGGTATTCGCTAGAACACGCCGATAGTGGCATGCTTGCGCATATTGTGGAAACGCGCCAGAGCGTCTTGATTGAAGACACCCACAAAGATACTCGCTGGCACGTGTGGGATGGGTACGAATATATTCATAGCTGGATGGGCGTACCGTTGCTGGTTGATAATGAACTGGTGGGTATTTTCAGCGTTGATCATCAGGAAGCAGGGTTTTTTGACCATGAGCATCTGCAACGGGCTGAATTGCTTGCTATGCAAAGCGCCGTTGCCATTCGGAATGCCCGCCTCTTTCAGGCCATGGACATTGCGCAGCGGGAACAGCAAGCACTTTCGCGGCGTCTGGTGGAGGTGCAGGAAGATGAACGGCGCACGCTGGCCCGTGAACTGCACGATGAGTTGGGCCAGACGCTCACCGGCCTTGCTATGGCACTTGACTTGCAAGTGCGCCGGAGTGGCAACGCTGCCCTGATCGAGTCGCGTGATGCGGTGCGTGAGTTGATCGGTAAAGTACGGGATTTGTCCCTGGATCTGCGTCCATCAATGCTCGATGATCTGGGGCTTCTGCCAGCATTGCTCTGGCAGATTCGGCGCTTCACTAAAAACACCGCAATAGAGGTGACATTTTCTCACAATGGGCTGGAATGCACGCTCTCGCCCGACATCAACACTGCCATCTACCGTATTGTTCAAGAAGCGCTTACCAACATTGCGCGTCATGCCAAAATCAACCGTGCGCATATTTCGATGCGGGTACAGGCCCATCATCTACATGTACGCATTGCCGATGAAGGCCAGGGCTTTGACCTGGCCCAACTCAAGACGGGCCGCCCTTCTAACGGCCTGTCGAGCATGCGCGAGCGGGTGGTGTTGCATGGTGGCAGCTTGCAGATCAACTCTGCCCCTGGCCATGGCACCGTGATCATGGCCCAGATTCCTTTACCTGCTGAGGAGCAAGCATCATGACAAGCATTATTCTTGCTGATGATCACCCGATTGTGCGCCAGGGGCTGCGGGCGACCTTGCAAGAGGACGGCTACCAGATTGTGGGCGAGGCCGCCAATGGCCGGGAAGCGGTGCAGCTGGTGGAACGTTTTCGCCCCGATATGCTCATTGTGGACATGGAAATGCCGCTGCTCAGTGGCACCGAAGTGGCCCGCCAGGTGCAGCATCTGGTGCCCCACACCCGGGTGATTGTGTTATCCATTCATGCTGACGAAAGCTATGTATTGGAAGCCCTACGCGGGGGAGCGCTGGCCTATGTGCTGAAGGATGCGGCAACCGAGATGTTGCAAATGGCGCTGCGGGAAGTGCAAGCGGGGCGACGTTTCCTCAGCCCACCCCTCAACGAGCGGGCGATTGCGGCTTATGTTGCCCAGACATGGGCGAGCCAGGATGATGTTCTGGAAACGCTCACTGCCCGTGAACGGGAGATATTGCTGCTAGTAGCCCAGCGTCACACCAATCACCGGATTGGCGAAATGCTTTCCATTAGCCACCGCACCGTAGACACGCACCGCACCAACCTCATGCGGAAACTCGACCTGCATTCTCAGGCCGATCTGGCAGAGTTTGTGCGCACCCACCGGCTCTTGCCCGGTTTCTGACGAATGGCTCTCAGCTATATATCAGCAGTGACTGTGGTGACTTTCGGCAATACCCGCCGTCTCCCCTCGTAGAACAGAAATAGCAGAGAGGGTATGATGGAGATGCTCTGGGTGTTGTGGCTTGTGGTCATGCTGTTGATCCCCGCAGTGAGTGGTGTGGTGGTGCTACGTGAGTTGCAGTACGAGCCGCACCAGCAAGTAGGTGAAACGCGCCAGCAGCAGGACTAACATTTAATTACCGTAGAAAGCGAGCACGGTGCCCTGATTAGAATCGTATCAGGGCACCGTGCTTGCTTTTGTGCTGTGCAGCCAGCCATAGGGCGCGCAATGGTGCGAGATGTGATTGGCGTGGCTAGTTCAACGTGGTCGGGTCAATCCCCAGTTCGCGGAGCTTAGCCCAGGCGGCCTCTTTGGCGGCCCGCTCAGCTTCGGCCTGGGTCAGCCATCGTCGATCATGTTGGTCATAGCAGCGCAGGTACAAGCTATCGGGCACCAGAAACGCCTGCAACGCAGGACTCCAGAGGCGGC
>JALONX010000387.1 GCA_025454695.1 Chloroflexaceae bacterium | reverse complement strand
CCTACCGTTCTGTTCTGTACCTCGGACAAGCACATGGCTGTGTTTGTCCGAGGTTTTTTAATTGCCGGTTCGCCCGTGTCGTGGTAGCATAGCCAGGCTATGACAGACCAACTTCTTCTCAGCGTTGATCAGGGGGGCAGTGGCAGCCGGGCTGTGCTGCTTGATAGCCACGGACGGGTGCGTGGCTACGGCTATCGCTCGTTGGGGCGGCTCTACCCTCAGCCCGGTTGGGTGGAACAGGAACCATTGGCGGTAGCCGCCAGCGTGCGCGAGGCGATTGGCGAAGCGCTGGCCAGGGCGAAGACTTCACCCCGGCAGATACTGGCTTGCGGTATTACCTCACAGCGGGACACGGTGTTTGCCTGGGATGGCGAAACCGGCGTGCCTATCGGCAATGCGATTACCTGGCAGGATTTGCGCACCGTGCCGCTAGTGGCGGAAACGGAAGGCTGGCCCCACGCGGGCGAACGGCGGGCGCGGCTCGGCCAGTTCCCCGGCCCCTACTGCTCGGCGATGCACATGGCCTGGCGCATGCGCCACGACGACGCCTTCCGCGCCGCCGCTGAGTCTGGTCGTCTGCGTGTCACCCTTTCGGCGGGGTGGCTTGTGCAGGCCCTGGGGCGGCAGCGTGAACACGCCCTGGACTACTCGCTGATGCAGGGCATGACCGTGTTTGACCCCCGCCGCCGCCAGCTCTGGGAGGAGTGGATTGCCTACCTAAACCTGCCCCGCGCCGCCCTGCCCGCGCCGCGCCCCACCCTGCACCATTTTGGTGACCTGCACCTCACCGGAGCCGACGGCGAACGGGCCGAGGTGCCGGTGCTGGCGCTGATCGCCGATCAGCAGGCCGCCCTCTTTGGCTACGATTGCCGCCGCCCCGGCCAGGCTGCCGCCACCCACGGCACGGCCTCGTTTATTAATGCGGCGGTAGGTGCCCAGCCGCCGCCCCAGGGCGTGTGTAAAACCTATTTTGCATGGGAACTGGGCGGCGTGCCTGGCTACACGTTGGAGGCTGACTTGACGGTGACGGGTGCGGCGGTGCGCTGGATGCAGCAGATGGGCTTTTTCCATAAGCCTGCGGAATTAGGGCCGCTTGCTGCGTCCGTTCCTGATGCAGCAGGCGTCGTTTTTGTGCCCGCCTTCACCGGCCTGGGTGTGCCCACCGAAGACCGCAGCGCCCGTGGCACCATGTTCGGGATGACGCTCGACACGAGTCCGGCCCACATTGCCCGTGCCTTTCTCGACTCACTGGGTTTTCAGATGCGCGATATTCTTGACACCATGCAGCAGGAAGCTGGTGTAAACGTCTACGAGTTGCGGGTGGGCGGTGGCCTTTCCGCCAGCGATGTTGCCTGCCAAACTCAGGCCGATTTGCTTGGTATTCCCCTCATCCGCGCCGCCGACACCGAGACCAGCGCCCGTGCCGCCGGTCTGCTGGCCGGGTTGGCCGCCGGGGTCTGGAAGAGTAGCGATGATTTGCCCGACCTGTTGGCGGGCGGTGCCACCACCTTTGAGCCACGGGGCACCCCCAGCGAACGGGCCGAACGGCTGGGCCGCTGGCGGCGAGCGGTAGAGCGCGCACGGCATTGGGAGTGATGAGTGACGAGTAACGAGTAATGAGTGACAAGTTTCGATCTCTTGCTTCTTGTCATCCGGTCACCTTGTCACCTTGTCATTGAATGCTATGATCCCACGGGGAAGACCTGACATTGGCTGGCGCGACCTGGCCTACGCCCTGGCCTGCTGCCTGCGCCCCGGCGACCTGGTGAAGGCACAGCAGCGGGCTGAAGCAGCCTGGCTGCATGGTGAAAGCCTGGCCTGCCTTTCGGTGCGCAGCGGCTTCGACCTGGTGTTGCAGGCGTTGCAATTGCCGCCTGGCAGCGAAGTGCTGGTTTCCGCCGTTACGATTCGCGACATGGTGCGCATCATCGAGCATCACGGGCTGGTGGCAGTGCCGGTGGATGTGGATGTTGACACGCTGGCGGTAAGTCCAACGCTGCTGGAACAGGCGATCACACCGCGCACGCGGGCGGTGCTGGTGGCCCATCTCTTTGGCAGCCGCATGCCGCTGGACGGGATTGCCGAAGTTGCCCGCCGCCACGGCCTGACCCTGTTTGAAGATTGCGCCCAGGCCTACGATGGCCCGGCCTACCAGGGGCACGAGGCAAGCGATGTGTGCATGTTCAGCTTTGGCCCAATCAAGACTCAGACTGCCCTTGGTGGGGCGTTGCTGCGCTTTAAGGATGCTGCGTTACGGGAGAAGGTGCGCCGCATGCAGGCGGCCTATCCCCGCCAGCGCCGCCAACCCTTTGCCCGGCGGGTGCTGCTGGTAGCGTTACTGAAGCTGCTTTCACGGCCCGCGCTGTTTCGGCTCTTTGTGCTGGCCTGCCACATGCGGGGCATCAGCCACGATCAGCTGATTACCGCCAGCTTGCGCGGTTTCCCCGGCGCTGACCTGATGACGAAGCTGCGGCACCAGCCGTGTGCCCCGCTGCTGCGACTGCTGGCCTGGCGCTTGAAACGGGCTGATGTGGGCGACATCCGACGGCGGGCGACGCTGGGCGAGCGGCTGGCTGCGGCATTGGGCGAGGTGCCACGCCCTGGCAGCCAGGCTCTGCCGCATAACCACTGGGTTTTTCCCATGTTGGCCGAACGCCCAGGGGAACTGACGCAGTTGCTCTGGCACAGCGGTTTTGATGCGACTCGCGGCGCATCTAGCCTGCACGTCGTGCCCAGCCCAGAAGGAACGACCGCGACAACGCCCCAGGCCGAAACCATGTTGACTCACGTTGTTTACCTGCCGCTGCACCCGGTGCTCAACGCCAGCGCCATGCGGCGGCTGGCGGAGGTGGTGGGTGAGTCAACGGCGGACTACGTCCTGCGTAAATCGTCAAGCATGAAGCGTGAAACGTGAAACGTGAATGATCTCTAAAAACGTTTTTTATTTCAATTCGATTTAGCCACCGAATGAACTCGGCGTCTGGAAGCCAAAAACACGCTGATGAGCTTTAAGAAATTAAACGGGCATACGCGCATGCCGTTGCCCTAAAGGGCGCGGCTCTCATGTGCAAAGCCCGCCTGCGCGGGCTATACCGGATGTAATTTTTAATCCTCATAAGCGTGTTGCTCTAGAAATACATGAAAATTTCGTTTACAGACCACTTATCATTTTGTCATCCTGCCAGCTTGTTCTTCTCCCCGGTCTCCGGTCTTCGGTCTCCGGTCATCCCCTGGTGAACCATGCCAACTGTTTCTGTTTCTCGTAACGGTTTCGCCCTCGATGGTCAACCCTTTTTCCTGCTTTCCGGCTGTGTCCACTATTTTCGCTACCCCAAAGCCGAGTGGCGCGGCCTGCTGGAAGACGCCAAAGCCGCTGGACTCAACACGATTGATACGGTGATTCCCTGGAATCGCCACGAACCGCAGCCGGGTGTGTTTGATTTTGCGGAAGAGGCCGACATTGCCGCCTATCTCGACCTGTGCGCCGAGTTGGGGCTGTATGCGATTGTGCGGCCTGGCCCCTACATCTGCGCCGAATGGGAAAACGGCGGTTTTCCCGCCTGGCTCAGCGGGCGCGAGAGCATTGAGCTGCGGGTAGATAACCCGATCTACCTGGAGGCGACGCTGCGCTGGTTCGATACGCTGTTTCCCATCCTGGCTCCCCGGCAGATCAACCACGGCGGGCCGATCATCCTCTGCCAGATTGAAAACGAACACTGGGCCTCCGGGCGCTACGGCAGCGACACTCACCAGGATACGCTAGCGCAGGCGGCGATTGCGCGGGGCATGGTGGTGCCCCAATACACCTGCATGGGGGCCTCGCCCGACTGGCCCGAGTTTCGCAACGGCTGGAGCGGCATTGCCGAGAAATTGCAGCAAACCAGGGCGCTCTGGCAGGAAAACCCCATGATTGTGAGCGAACTCTGGAGCGGCTGGTTCGACAACTGGGGTGCAAGCCACAACAGCCGCAAAACGGCGGCCCGGCTCGACCAGATTCTGCATCAGCTGACTGCCGTGGGGTGCAGCGGTTTTAGCCACTGGATGTGGGCCGGTGGCACCAATTTTGGCTACTGGGGCGGGCGCACCGTTGGCGGCGACACCATTCACATGACGACCAGCTACGATTACGATGCGCCGGTGACAGAGTATGGCGAACACACGGCCAAATACCACGTCGCCCGCCGCCACCACATGTTTCTCAGCACGCTTGGTGCCCAACTTTCGGCGGTGCTGGCCGACGGCGTGCCCGGTGGGCCAACCGTGATTGCCCCGGCAGCCGTGAAGGGCCGCAGCGAGGGCGGCAGCGGGCCGTATCGCCAGGTGAAGGCCGGGCCAAACGCTCCCGTCGCCTGGCGTGATTTTACGGCGACGTTTTTGCAAAACCCCTCCTTCGAGGGCCAGGTGCATCAAGTTTTTCTCAAAAACCCGGTTCGCCACCTGGCGGTAGAGGTGGAGGCGGGCAGTATCAAACCGATCTTCACCAATATGCCCCTTTTTCAGACCGGAGACGGGAGACGGGAGACCGGAGATGTATGGCTGAATTATCATTCCGGGCGATTGCTCGGTTTTTGGCAGGAGGATGGGCGTGACACGCTGGTGGTGTATGGTTTTGCTGGCGAGCAGGGTGAACTGGCATTGTCGGTGCCTGGTGGCACTTGGGGCACGAATGACGCGCCTGCAACGGTGCAATGTTCACTTGATGGGGCGACATGCACGCTGCGCTACTGGATTACCGAAAAGCCGACGACGGTTCATCTCGTCGCCAATGGGCGCGAGTTGATTCTGCTGCTGTTGACGACGGAGCAGGCATCCCAATTTCAGATTGAACATTTTAGAGCGCAGCATGTGGCATCGCTCACTCGTGAGTCCATCACAAGGCAACCGACAATCTACAATCTGCAATCTACCATCTGCAATGTTGCGGAGGCAAGCGCAACCGACGGTTGGCAGGTAATCGAAAAGCCGCTGCCGCTGGAACACCTGGGCTGCGACCTGGGCTATGGCTGGTATCGGGCGGAGCTGACGCTGGACGCGCCGCATGAAACCACGCTGGTGGCTCCGGGCCTTTCTGACCGGGCGCGGCTGCTGGTGGATGGGGTTGACGCGGGCGTGTTCGGCGTGACGATGGACGGGCCGATCTACACGCTGCCGCTGAAGCTGGCGGCGGGCAACCACGAGCTGCGCCTGCTGGCCGACAACCTGGGCCGCTTCAACTATGGCTCAAACACGGGCGAACGCAAGGGCCTGCTCGACACGCTCTACTGGGGCGGTGTGCAGCACGACATTTCCACTGGCTGGGTGGCGCTGTGGCAAGAGGCGGTGTTTGCGGGTGAGGCAATTGCCGACGCCAAGCCCTGGGCGGTGCGCCCCGACATCAGCAACGTGGATCTGGGCAACTTCCCCTTTCAGGGGCCGTCGGTCTGGTTGCTGCGGGCCTTTGAGGGCCAGGCGGGCCACAACTACCTCATCCACCTGACGGGTGACCGCAACCCCGGCGCACTCTACATCAATGGGGTAAATGTGGAGCGCTTCAGCCGTCACCGTAGCGGCGGCGTGATCAAGCGCGACATTAGCCATGTGGTGCGCCCCGGCACCAATGTGATCGCCCTGAACATCACCGACTATGCCGGGATTGCATGGCGGGCCACGCTGCTGGAGTACGACCCGACGCGGGCGCTTGCGGCGCAGTGGAGCTTCCGCCCCGGTGTGAGTCCGAACCTCACCGCCGAGCACGCTGAGGGAACAAAACGAATGGCTTTCTACCGTGCTGCCTTCCCAATCTCCGATCTCAAATCCCCCATCTCAAAGCTTGCGCTGCGGATTGGCGGGCTGTGCAAGGGGCAAATCTGGCTGAATGGGCGCAATGTGGGGCGCTACTGGCACGTTGGCCCGCAGGAAAGCTATAAGCTGCCGGTCTCGTGGCTCCAGGACGAGAACGAGCTGCTAATTTTCGACGAGGAGGGCGGCTCGCCCCAGGGGTTGGCGTTGGTTTTCTAAATCTCACCGCAGAGTTTTTGTTGTTGAGTTGTGGGGTTGTGGAGTTGTAATTACAACCCGACAACCCGACAACCCGACAACCCTCAGCTAATCTCCAATCCCTCATCTCTGTGCCCTCGGCGTCCTCGGCGGTGAGGAGTGTTTACTTCGTTGGCACCATGTGGCCGCCGCGCACGGTAGCCCCTAGCACCATGCCCGCCGCCACCAGTACCACATTTTTGATGATGTACTGCCCTTCCAGGGTTGGC
>JALONX010000386.1 GCA_025454695.1 Chloroflexaceae bacterium | reverse complement strand
CCAACAGCCCGCTGAACGAGTCCACCATGCCCACGGCGGAGTGGGGCGCGAACCGCCCGGTGATCCCCTACTCGCCCTACTACCACATGTTCGCCACGGTGTTTGCGCTGCCGATCTTCCCCAGCATGGCCTGGGGCGCAAACCACTGGAGCATGCTGCTCGACGGGACTCGCGTCATCCTGATGGCGCTGCTGGTGCTGAAGCTGGGCCTGAGCCGCCCGGTGGCGCTCTGGTCGGTGGGCATGTACAGCCTGCTGCCAGTGGGCTTTCTGATCCACAACTGGGGTAATGTGCCTACTGGCTTCGGTCTCTGGCTGACGCTGCTGTGCATGGTGTTTATGGTGGCGGCCTGGGAGAAGCTGGAACAGCGCGGCCCGATGGTGGCCTTCAGCCTGATGCTCACCGTCACTTTTCTGATCTACACTGTGACGGCGGTGTTTCAGGGTGTCTTTCTGGTTTTTTTCAGCCTCATCGTCTGGTTGGCGGCGCGGCAAGGTGCCCAGTGGCGGGCGCTGCTACCCAAGCTGCGGGCGATCTGGACGGCAGCAGGCGTGGCGATAGTAGTGGTGCTGGTGGTCTACTACGGCCAGTACATCCTGCCGATTATTGAGCGCACGGTGCCCTATTTTGGCACGGTGTTTACCCAGGGCGCGGCCAGCGTGGGGGTGGAACGCCCGCCCTTCAGCGCCTACATGTACAGCTTCTGGCAGGCGCTGGATTACAAAATCTGGCCGGATCGCTACCTCTTTTACGGTCTGTTTCTGCCGCTGGTCTACACCATCCCGGCCATGTTTGTGCTGTGGAAGCGCCCGCTGGCGGCGACACTGTTTGCGGCCTGGTATAGCGTGGCGGTGCTGTTTATGTTCGCGGGCTACCGCATCTCCATGGTGGATAAGCAGCTGTTCTACATCCTGCCGCTGATCTCGATTAGCTGGGCCATTTTTGCCCAGCGCTACTGGCACCGGGGCCGCTGGGGCCAGGCCTTTGTCATCATCACCCTCGCGCTTACCTTCGCCGCCGCCATGGATCAGTGGATCTTCCGCATCGCTGTTTCCCCGGCCATTCAGGGGTGAGTGTAGATTGTAGATTGCAAATTGGCAGAACCGCGAGCCAGGGTTTGTAAAAAAATCACTCCCTCAACCTGACGCCGCCGTGGGGCTGAAGCCCTCGGCTCAGTGGGACGAAGGCCGCGCAGGCGGCCTGGTGGGGGTGGCGTAGGGCGGCCTGGTGGAGCCGACGCAGGTCGGCTTTGTTGTCGGTAGCCCGCGGCTTATGAAGATTAAAAATTACATCCGGTATAGCCCGCGTAGGCGGGCTTCGCACATGAGAGCCGCGCCCTTGAGGGGTACGGCATGCGCGTATACCCGATGTATTCCTTAAAACTCATCAGCCGCCGGGCGAGGCCATGCGCATAATCTGCAACTCGTAACTCGTAACTCGTAACTCCTTGTCACCTCTTGCTGATCAACCCATGACCCATCCCATCACCCGCCGCTACCTATTGGCTCTGGTTGGGGTGGTGCTGCTGGCGCTGGCGCTGCGGGCCTGGTTCTGGAGCTGGCAGGCCCAGAGTGGCGCGGTGCAGCCCGGCGACCCCGAAGAATACTACCGGGCAGCGCTGCACCTGCTCAATGGCGGCTACCACGACAACGGCAAGTGGCTCCGCCCGCCGCTCTACCCGGCTTTTCTCGCCGCTATGTTCGCCATTGGCGGTGTGAATTTGCCCTTTGCCCTGCTGGGCCAGGCTCTGCTGAGCGGGCTGGGCGTGCTGGCCTTTGTCTTTCTGGGGACGCAGCTCTTTGGGCGGCGCGATGTGGGCCTGCTGAGCGGGCTGATCGCGGCGTTGTTTGTGCCCCTGGCCAGCTTCGGCAGCGTGCTGTTCGCTGAGTCGCTCTTTGTCATCCTGGCGGTGCTGGGGCTGGCCCTGTTTGAGCGTACACGTGTGTCCCGCGACTGGCGCTGGGCGCTGGCATGCGGCCTCGTCTTTGGCCTGGCCGCCCTCACACGGGCCGTGGCGGTCTACTTCATTCCACTGGGCGTGCTGTTGTTGCTGCTTGCACGGAGCGCCGACCGGAGACCGGAGACCGAAGACCGGAGGCCGGAGGTGACTCACCAGGGACGCGAAGGGCGCGAAGGACTTGAGTCACGCAGTACGCAGTACGCAGTACGCAGGGTTCTGGGTTCTGGGTTCTGGGTTCTGGGTTCTGTGCTCTTTCTCCTCGGCGCAACCCTCGTCATCGCCCCGTGGACGGTGCGGAATGCTCTTGTTCACCAGCGGTTTATTCTGGTAGATACCAACGGCGGCATTAGCATGTGGTATGGCACCACCCGTAGCAATGAGGATGAGCGGCAGGGTGAGGCCCGCATCTTCAGTCTGCCGAACCTGGCCGACCGGCAGGCTCTGGCGGTGCAGATGGGTTTGGAAAATATTCGCAACGACCCGGCCTGGTTTTTCGGGCGGGTGCGCTTTAAGCTGGCTTCACTGTTTCTGTTGCAGTCGCGCTCGTATGCCGTGGGCGATGTGCTGACGATTGATACCCAGAACCGCCAGATTGCGCTGAGTGCGGGCGAAAATCCCTTCTCCCTGAGTGTGATTGCCGATGGGCAGTACATGCTGATCATGCTCGGCGCGATTGTGGGCCTGGCTTTTGCGCCCTCGTGGCGGCGCGTGCTGCCCGTTCTGGCCTGGATCGCCGTGCTGGCCGGGCTGTCGGCGATCACCGTGGCTCACCACCGCCTGCGCCTGCCCATTGTCGGCGTGCTGATTCCCTTTGCGGCCTTTGCCTTGCTCATGCCCTTTCATCGCCGAGCACGAAAAGACGGCCAATTGATCCGCGAAGAACGCGAAGAAACTGAAACACCTTCGCGTGCTTGGCGTCCTTGGCGGTTAATAATCGCGTTACTCGGTTGCTTCACGTTTCTGGCGCTTGTTTTCAGTTTCCGCTATGTAACGTGGGCGCGGGCAGAGCTGGCAGCGCTGCCGGGCCGCGTTTACATGATGAACGGCGAGCCGGGGCGGGCGCAGGAGCCGTTTGCGGCGGCCCTGGCCCTCGACCCGAACAACGCCCTGCGGGTGGCCGACCTGGCCGATGCTCACTTCTACCGGGGCGATGCCGAGCGGGCGCTGGAGTTGTATCAGCAGTCGGCCCGGTTGGAAGAGCGCAGTCTCTATGCCCATGCGATGACGGCCTACGCCGCGAATTTGCTCCAACGGCCCGCCGAAGCCCACGCTGCGCTTGAGGCAATTCGGGGCTATGGGCGCGACAACAACGACCTCTACACATGGGCCTGGGATGTAATGGGACTCACCCCGCCGCGCCGGGTGGTGCCCGGCGACCCGGTGGCGTTTGGCCACTATGTGGGCTTTGCGCCCGCCACCTTCGACTTGCCCGAGGGGCGCTGGACGCTGGGCGATGCCCGCCTACGCATCACTGGCGGCTGCGGCGTGGCCCGCCTGCGGCTGCGTGGCCCGGCGGGGCGCAGTGTCACCGTAGGGCTAGAGCAGGCTCGCTTCAGCCAGGTGCTCACCACCGATGGCACGGTGCAGGAGGTAATCCTGCCGCTGAACACCATTTTTCAGTGTGACGAGGGCCTGCCCGTGCGTATCGCCATCCGCAGCGCCACCAGCCTGCTCGACCTGGAACGGGCACCCTGGATGGTGGGCGTAGCGGTGTTGAGCGTGGAATATGAGTGGTGAAGAACCGAGAACCCAGAACCCAGAACCGTTTCAATGCAATACAACGGCGTAGGGGCGTGGTCTGCGACCCGCCCCCAATGAACACGCCATGCGGTTGCGGCGGCGGCGACCCGCCCGCAATGAAACCAATGTGTCCGCGCCGACGAACCCTACACGCTACCGGTTCACCAACGGCAGGTAGACCCTGATGGTTGGGGTTGCAGGGCCAAGATCGAGCCGCACCACTTTGTTGGCTGTAGCATTGGTGAACCAGAGGCGACCATCAGGGCCAGCGGTGATACCACGGGGGTTGCATGTGCCGAGTGGCCCCCTGGCAAAGCCACCACCGCCGGTTGTGCCGGGTTTAGCATAGTAGGCCGTACACATGCCGCCACCAGCAATCCACCAGATGTTGCCGTCAGGCCCAACGGTGATGTCATCGCCGCCAAGGTTGCGGAAGAGGCTCACCGCACCTGTGGACGGCTCAATGACCAGCACCTTCACCCCAACCGCGTAGAGACGAGCATCAGGCCCGCTGGTGATGGCACGTGGTCTGCTACCCATCGGGGCCGCAAACTCGCTG
Source organism: Chloroflexaceae bacterium (assembly GCA_025454695.1). Taxonomy (GTDB): domain Bacteria; phylum Chloroflexota; class Chloroflexia; order Chloroflexales; family Chloroflexaceae; genus JALONX01. The sequence continues at coordinate 1,988 of JALONX010000386.1, read as the reverse complement.
ATGACGCCAGCGGGGGTGATGCGGCCAATTTTGTCTTTGTTTGCTTCGGTGAACCAGAGGTTGCCATCTGGCCCAGCCACAATGTCAGTTGCTTCACTAAATGCGGTGGGAATGGCGTATTCCGTCACCGTTCCATCCGTGGTCATGCGGCCAATCTTGTTTGACCCTTGTTCGACAAACCAGAGATTGCCATCTGGCCCGGCGGTGATACCCCGTGGATTGGGTGAACTGAGTGGCGGTAACCCTGGATCAACGGGTAAAGGGAAGAAGGTTACCTCACCATTCGGCGTGATGCGGCCAATGCTATCGCTCTGGGTGATCGCGGTAAACCAGAGGCTGCCGCCTGGCCCGCTGGTGATAGCATTGGGCAGCGCATTATCCGGCAATACAAACTCGGTGATCCCTCCACCTGTTGTAATCCTCCCAATTGCCCGTTGATCCGACTCGGTGAACCAGAGATTGCCGTCTGGCCCGGCAACAATGCTTTCTGGCCCAAAATTGGTCGGGTGATGCAGTGGAGTGGGCACGATAAATTCGGTAAAGGTGTACTGAGTCGCCTGCACAGGTGGTAAAACGGCTAGCCACACTACCACAATCAGCACTGTCCTCCATGTTTTCCAAAACCGACGTTGCATACGTCACCTCCTAGTTGCTATTTCACCTCGCGGCACAGGCAGCAGCAGGCCCCGGCACGGGCAGAACCCACACAAGGCTCCGGGCAGCGGCGGTTCTGCTTCGGCAAGAACCCAATAAGCCACATGTCGCTATAGAACGTTCGACAGAAATAGTATGGCAGGCGCGACAGGTGACTGCATCGGACAGATGGACAGAGCCTTCCCTGACAAGGTGGCGAGCATTGTGATATTGCGTTTCGTTGCGATGCATGGTGGGCGGGTCGTAGACCGTGCCCCGACGGCGGCACATGGCGTGGTGGTGCATAGCGGGCCGACACCCCCTACGGGGGCAGGCGTCGGTTGGCCCCTACACCAAACCCTCTGCGTCTCTGTGTCTCTGCCCCTCTGCGTTTTCTGCCCGGCTGCGCTCACTTCTGCGCTATAATGCCCCGATGGAATGGACGAACCGATGGATAACCCATGCTGCGTAAAGAGGTTTCGGCCTCGCCTCCCCAATCTGTTGCGCTGCGCCTGAGCGCCATTCGGCCCCGCTGGGCGCTGGCGGCGCTGCTGCTGGTGTATAGCCTGGTGCTGATTGCGGGCGGGGCCTTTAAGTACGCCTACTGGGGCCACAGCTTCGACATGGTGGACTTTGAGCTGCCGATCTGGAACACGCTCCAGGGGCGCTTTCTGGGCGTGTCGCGCTACAACTTCACCGACACCTTTTTGGGGCTGGACGTGGCCCTGGGCTTTCTGCCCGCCCTCCCCTTCTATGCGCTCATACCCTCGGCCTACACCCTGATTGTGCTGCAAACCCTGCTGCTGGCCTCCGGGGCCATCCCGGTCTACCTGATTGCCCGCACCCGCTTTGGCAGCGAATGGGCCGGGGTGGCCTGGGCGGCGACCTACCTGCTCTACCCGACGACCCAGTTTATGAACATGGCCGCGCCCTTTCAGCCCCGCATCCCCGGCCTGGTCTGTTTTCTGTGGGCCTTCTACTTCTTTCAGAAAGAGCGACTCTGGCCTTTTCTGACGCTGATTTTTCTGGGCATGCTCACCCGCACCGACGCAGCCCTGGTGACGATTGCCTTTGGCCTTTACGGGTTGCTCTGCCGCCGCGACTGGCGCTGGGTGGCCCTGCCGGTGCTGGTGGCCGGCGTCTACTTCTACCTGGCCATCAGCTACATTACGCCGCTGTTCTATAACGACAGCTTTCAGCCGGTGCGGGTCTCGGTGCCGTTCGACCTCAGCCGCGACTACAACGAGGTCTGGCCATGTGGCGTGAGTCCGCAGGCCTGTTACTACCTGCATCTGGGCAGCGGCATCCCCGAGATTGTGCGCAATATCCTCACTCATCCGGTGCAGGTGACGCTG
>JALONX010000385.1 GCA_025454695.1 Chloroflexaceae bacterium | reverse complement strand
AGTCGGCCTCAGCCAGGCTGCTCAAGTCAGGCGTGTCGGAACTGGCGGCCAGTGTCAGGTTGGTGAGGTAAGCCAGATTCTGGGGCGTCACCTGCACGCTGCTAGGCTGCACATCGCGGTGAATAATGCCCTGGTTATGCAGATAATCAAGGGCGGCGGCAAGCTGGGTGGCAATTTTCAGACTCGTAATCGCATCCAGCGGGCCTTCGGCCAGCATGTCGGCAAGCGAACGGGCTTCCAGCAGCGGGGTAATGATATAGTCGCCGTAGCGATCATCGTGGCCAGCATCAATTACGGGCAGCAGGTTGGGGTGGCTCAGGCGGGCAGCCAGGCGCGCCGCCAGCTGAAAGCGGCTGGCCGAGACCCAATCGGTGCGGCGCAAAATATGCACCTGCACAGGCCGATCGAGGGTTTGATGCACAGCCTGATAGACGGTGGCCAGTTCTTCCTGACCAACCCGTTCACCAAGGCGGTAGTTGCGTAGTTCGCGGGGGGCCTCACCATTGGCCTTGCCGCTGGCCTGTTGGGCGCGCATACGTGCGGGAGTACTCATAACCGTACCATGTTTGTGCTGCCAGTATACCACGCTAGCATCGTCACCCGGCGTGCAAAACAATGCGGGATATTGGTATATTTTAGCACATACGAGCGATTATCACAAACGCTTGCCGAATGGGCGGAACGATGCTACAATACGTCTCAGTGCATGAAGCAGTGCAACGTGTTGCGTTGCCTACGATATGAGGAAACAGCAATGGCCAGCAAAAAAGGCAACCGCATCGTCATCAAGCTGAAAAGCACCGAGAGCGGCTTTACCTACACCACCGAAAAGAACCGCAAAAACGACACCGCCCGGCTCGAACTGAAGAAGTACGACCCGATTGTGCGGCGCAAGGTTGTGTTCCGCGAAACGAAGTAAATGCTCTGTCAACGCAGGTATGGTGCATAGTATTGCCATGTCACCCCGACCGCAGGGAGGGGTCTTCAGCGCGTAGCACTGCAGATTCCTCACTCCGTTCGGAATGACATGGAAGTCGTGGTGAACAAAGAGACGTTTCCTACAAAGTAGCAAATCCATTTTCGATGTTGGATGTGCGATTTGCGATTGTCGGAACAACCAGATTGAGAAGCATAAACCGCCCCGTGAGTCCAGCTGTGGCTCGCGGGGCGGTTTTGTGTTTGCTGCCAGGGCCCCACCCCCGGCGCGTGTTACGGGCGCAGCGTGGAACGATGGAGCAGCCAGTAGCCCACGGCAACCAGCGGGCCACCCAGCAAGGTGGCGAGTATCCACAGCACTGATGGGACGAAGATCAGCCGTTTGCCTTCCTGCTGCAACCAGCTTGCATCGCTCGCTACAGCAATTGCGAACAGCACATGCACAATCACGGTCAGGGTAATGATGATAAGTTGATATGCGACGATGAGTTCAGGAGCGAATGGCATACTGAAACCTCCTCCGGTATGGTACTTCATGCAGCCACAGGATATGCTTCAGTATACGCAGCTTACGCCAGATTTGTTGCGCATGTCATAGCAGTTACTCAGAAACTGCTGTTCCGCCAACCGTGAGTGGTGCAACTCGCTGCGCCTGGCCCTGGTGGCGCTGCACCAGCGCACGCAGCGCCACCGGCAGCCCCAGCACCCGCAGCGTCACCAGCCAGAGGATGAGCACGCCGTAGAATTTGTAGGAATAGCCCAGCACGCCCAGGCCGCCCGCAATCGCGCTGTTGGTAAAGCTCCACTGGTTGCCGTAGGCCACCAGGGCATAGGCCAGAGCCAGCAGCGCCGCCTGGCCCAGCGGCACGGTGGGCTGGGGCCGCAGCAGCAGTGCGGCAAAGCACAATATCGCCACCGTGTGGTAGTGCATCCAAGCGGCAGGCACACCGATGATCAAAATCATCGCCAGCAGGCTGAAGTGCAGCGGCGTCGCCCCATTCCAATCCAACGTCGCGCCAGGTTGCGGGGGCGGCCTGCGCAAGCGGTGAAGCACGGCACAGCCAAGCATGAGTCCGAAAAAGCCGTAGGTCGCCAGGCTGATCCAGCCGACGCTAAATGGCTCGGCCACAATCTGCGGGGCCACCATGCGGCTCAGCCAGCCGTTAAAGGTCTGATTTTCAATCCAGGCCGTGCCGCCACCGCCCTCGCCCATAATCGGCACAATGTTGAACAGATAAAACCAGTGGGTTTGCCAGCCAAAAGCCAGGATTGACATGGCGGTGCATGCCAGCCCTGCCACAATCGCACCGCGCACCGCCTGCCAGCGCCCCTGCACCAGAAAAAAGGCCATCAGCAGCACGGGGTAAATTTTGATCAGCGACAGGATAGCCACAACGGCCCCGGCCAGATCATCCCGCCCCCGCATGGCCGCCAGCAGCACCAGCGTGAAGCCGCACAGCATCAGCACATCCACCTGCCCAAAGGCCATGGTGTCGGTGGCGGGGCGAAAGTTGAACAGCAGCAACAGCGCCGCCCCAATCGTCCAGTGTCGGGCCTGCCGCAGCAGCAGCCATGCGGTGAGGGCTAGCAACAGCATGTTGACGATGCGATGGCCCATCAAAACGAGCGTACCATCGAAGCCGACAAACGGGCGCAACAGGGCCACATAAAACGGCGGCCACTTGTAGGAAAAGCCGAAATGGTTTGCCGCCACGCCCGCCAGGTCATACAGCGGCAAACCGTCGCGGGCAACGGCCCGCACCGCGCGGAAGTGAATCCAGAAGTCGGGGCCGCTGCGCCCAAAGGCGAACCAGACCAGAAAGATGGTGTGGGCCAGCGAGGCCGCTACCAGCGCCACAATGAGCGCGAGTCTGGTTCGTTCTGGCGCAAGCAGACCCGCGAGACGGGCGACACTCAGCAGCAGCAGTGCCCCAGCTAGCCCCAGCCCGATCAGCGTGGTGGTGGGGTTGGGCGCAACGGAAGGTTCCCCAAGCCAGGTCAGCACATGTTGAAACAGCGGCATCAGCCACCAGGCCAGCCCCATGTAGATCACCAGGTCGTGCCGGCTGACGACGAGCCGCCCACCTTGCACCTGGGGCGGTGCCCACCAGCGGGCCAGTGCCAGCCCGCCAGCGGCCAGGGCGGCCAGCGCCAGCAGGTGCGGCACAAATGGCAGCACCGCCATTGGTTCCATGGCCAGCGCCAGGGTCAGCGCCAGCAAACCCAACGCCACGCCCACAGTCGCTACGCCTTGCCGCACGCCAGCGCCACGGAGTGCCCCGTAGCCGCAAAGGGCCAGCAACGCCAGCTGAACCAGCAGTTGTGGTGCTGGCAGGCGCAGCCCGCCGCCAAGCGCCGTTGCGGTTGCCCCAATGAAGGCAATCCCAAGATCGCGTTCGTCGGCGGGAGGGCGAATCGTGGTTACATCCAGGCCGATGCGGGTGGAGGCGGTGTTGGCAGGCGGCAGCAGCAGCATGTAGTGTCTGCTCTTGCCGGTGAGCGACGGTGGCACAGTGAAACGTGCCCGCACCTGCGTTTGCTCGATAACGGTGACGTATGGGTCGGGGGCACCTGGCGGGCGGGCGTTGAGGAGCTGCAAGCGAAGCAGCGTGGGCTGGTTGGCGGCAGGTCGAGGTAACTCAAGCTGGGCGCTGCCAGTTGTCCAGCGCAGAGTATACGAACCAATTTGCTCGATGGCGTGCATGCCACTGACGAAGTTACGGTCGTAGGGGGCGACGGCGACCTGGAAGCGAGGGGTGAACTGAAAGGCGAACAGACCCAGCAGCAGGGCCAGGGCAACGCAGACGAGGGCGTACCAACTGACCCGCACGACCAGCGGCGCAGTTTCGACTCCGGGTTGTTGTGGTAGCGCAACCCCTTGCATGGGTAGTTTCTTTGCAATCAGCAGTAGAAAAACACGGGCATAGACAGGTAAACGGGCTGGCGTGTGTTGCAGCCATAGGTTTACCTGTCCATGCGTATGACGAATAACCTTACCGAAGTGTTACAACTGGGGTTAGCGAGTTTGCTCCATTGCCCTACTCGTAGCGCAGGGCCTGGATGGGGTTGAGCTGCGAAGCCCGGCGGGCGGGGTAGATACCGAAGAATAGCCCCACCGCCATCGAAAAGCCCACCGAAATCACAACCGTGCTGACGGAGATGGGGGAATCGAGCACCCCTGTCAGCGTCAGCCCGATGGGGAGCAGGCTGCCCAACAACAAACCGATGATGCCGCCGGTGGTGCTGAGGGTCAGCGCTTCAACCACAAATTGCAGCAGAATATCACGCGGGCGGGCACCCACGGCTTTGCGCAGACCAATCTCACGGGTGCGTTCCGTCACGCTCACCAGCATAATGTTCATAATGCCGATGCCGCCAACAATAAGCGAGATACTGGCCACAATCACCAGAAAGCCCGTCATCAGCCCCAGAATCGTGTTCAGGGTGGTGAGAAACGAGGCCTGGTTGATCACGTTAAAATCATCTTCGGTGCCGTCGGCATTAAGTTCGTGGCGGTCGCGTAGCAGGGCTGAAATGCGATCCTGCACGGCGGGAATGTTGTCGGTAACTGGCACTGAAAGCTGGATCGTAGACACCAGCCAGTCGTTGCCGTCGGGCGTGCGCCCGCCAAAGAGCCGTTGCTGAGCGAGCGTAATCGGTACCAGTGCCTGGTCATCCACTGATTGACCAACGCCGCCGCTGCCCTTTTCCACCAGCACGCCGATGACCCGCAGGTTCTGGTTGTCAACCCGCACCATCTGGCCCACGGCCTGGCCGCTGCCAAACAGTTCGCGGGCCACCGTGCTACCGAGCACAATCACCGGCGTGGCACTGCGAGTCTGTTCGTCGTCAAAAAAGGAGCCGCTGGCCAGGGCCAGACTTTGCAATTCTTGATAAATTGGCGTGACACCATTCACGGTTGCACTCTTGTCGGCTGCCGGGGCAACAAGCTGGGCGTTTTGCCCATACACTGGCGCAGGCCCCACAATTGGCAGGCCAAGTTGCCCAATTGCCTGTGAGTCGGCCAGGGTCAGGGTTTGCGCCGTGGCGCTGCCGCCTGGCCCGTTGTTGCTGGGCGCACCAGGGCGCACAAAGAGCAGGTTGGTGCCCAGGCCGCTGAACTGGGCCGTAATGGCGGCGCTGGCACCGTTGCCCACCGACAGCAGCGTCACCACCGAGGCCACGCCGATGATAACGCCGAGCATGGTGAGCAGTGCCCGAATTTTGTTTGCCCGCAGGCTATCAAAAGCCAGGCGGATGACTTCGCCAATCCCCACCGTCGAAGCGCCTTTGTCTCCTAGCGGCTCAAGGATGAGTGGGGCGGACTCGCTGGTCGGGGCCGGGGCTTTATCAGAAACAAGTGTTGCCATTGGATACTCCATGTATGGATTGCAGATTGTAGATTGCAGATTGCAGATTGGCAGAACCAGGAACCTTCTGAACCAGGGAAATGTAGGACATACAGGAACTTGCGATATGAGACTCAGTAGTCTGTTCGGGAAGTTTCTTGCTATTGCTAGAGCAACACGCTTCAGCGTGTTTTGGTCGTTCAGACGCCGAATTCATTCGGTGGCTGAGGGAATGAGAAATGCAAAAAGACTTCGTTGTCAGAGTACTTAGCACCAATTCCCCTCATTTCCTTTATTTCCTTATCTGTTCTGCTCCTCTGCGTCTCAGCCCCTCTGTGTCTCTGCGTTTCCTGGGTTAGTTCAGCCGATCCTCAACCAGCAGGCCGTCGCGCATCAGCAGAACGCGGCGGGCATAGTCGGCGATGTCGGCCTCGTGCGTCACCAGCACAATCGTGATGCCTTGCTCCTGGTTCAGGCGGCGCAGGATGTTCATAATTTCGACGCTGGTTTTGCTATCGAGCGCACCAGTTGGCTCGTCGGCCAGCAGCACCGCCGGGCTACCGGCCAGGGCACGGGCTATCGCCACCCGCTGCTGCTGCCCACCGGAGAGTTCGGTGGGTTTGTGATCCATGCGCTTCTCCATACCCACAATCTGGAGCGCAATTCTAGCCCGGCGGTCCCGTTCGGCGGCGGGCACGCCCCGGTAGATCATCGGCATTTCCACCTGGCGTAGGGCGTCCTGGCGCGGCAACAGCATGTACTGCTGAAAGACGAAGCCCAATTTGCGTGCCCGCACCAGCGAGAGTTCGTCGCCGTTCAGGCTGGCTACTTCCACGCCATCAAGAGTGTAGCCGCCACTCGTCGGGGTATCGAGGCAACCGATCATATTCATCATCCGCAGGAGTGCGGGGATTATCTTTGAAAAAAGTATATTATTATGATAATGGAAATAGATTATGATTTTTTA
>JALONX010000384.1 GCA_025454695.1 Chloroflexaceae bacterium | reverse complement strand
AACCCCTATCACCACCAGCATCATCAGCACCGTCGCCCCCAGCACCAGCGGCCCCACCGCCCGTAGCAAACGCCCTTCGCCTCCGGCCAGGCCCGCCGCCGCTGCCGTCAGCACGGTGCGGGCGGGCGAAACCATGGTGGCGTGGGAGCCAGCCCCGTTCTGGGCCGCCATCAGCCATTCCAGCGGCAGGCCCGCTCTAGCCCCCGCCGCCGCTTGCAGGGGTGCAAACATGGCGTTTCCACCCACGTTCGAGCCAGTGATCCAGCCGCCGAGTGCCCCGATCCAGGGCGCAAACCATGCGTAGTGGCTGCCAAAGATCCCACCCACGGCACTGAGTTCGGCCACCATGCCGCTGGCGAAGAGAATCTGGGCCGTGGCCAGAAAACTGACCACCGCCACCGCCCCCGGCCAGAACTGGCGACCGGCCCGCCCGAGCGCCGCCACGCTTTCGGCCCGGCGCAGGCCCAGCAGCGGCACGGCCCCCAGGCAGGCCAGCAGCACCCAGAAGCCCGGCGTGTAGAGCAGCGGCAGCCGCAGGTTGAGGGCAGGCACCTCCAGCACGGCGTTGTTTAGAAGCCACTGGCGCAGCGGGCCAACCATGCGCGAACTCAGCAGCAGCAGGGTGAGCAGGCCATAGGGTGCCACGGCGCGGTAAACCCCCAGACGCCCTGGTGTCACGCTGGTACCGGTTGCCGTCGCTTCCCGTCGCAGCAGGGCGTAGCCCACCAGCGCTGCCAGGGTGAGCAGGCTCGCCAGCACGCCCGCCAGTTCGATCCCCGGTACGAGGCTGAAGAGGGCCAGCCCCGCCGCCAGCAGCCCGCCCGCGCCGAGGGCCAGCGGCCACCAGCTGCGCAGCGTCGGCCAGCCGCCCAGCATGGTCAACACCACCAGTCCGTAGCAGGCGGGCAGGGGCGCAGCCACCAGCGCAGTATAGAGGCCCAGCTGGTTCGGCTCAAGGCCAGTGAGCTGCGCCCCCAAGGTCGTGCCCACCGCCAGCGCCCCCCAGGGCACCGCCATCAGGCTTAGGGTGCCCAGCACCGCCGCCGTAAACGGCGCAATGCCCAGGGCGATCAGCAGCGGCACCACGATGACGGTGGTCACGCCAAAGCCACTCACCGACTCGACAAAGGGAGCCAGGCCCATCACCAGCAGCAGCACCTGTACCGGCTGCCGGGGGCTGAGGCGGGCCACTGCCCCGGCCAGCACATCAATCGCGCCGCTGGTTTTGAGCAGATGGTAGAGCAGCAAACCGGGAAACAGCACGAGCAGCACCGTCAGCGCGGTCGCGGCACCCTGAGCCGCCGCCATCCAAATTGCCCCCGGCTCCAGGCGAAACGGTGGCGCAAGCAGGGCGACAATGGCGGCGGTGGCCAGCGTGGCCAGCCCGGCTTGCATGGCGCTGCGCTGCAAAACCACGAGCATTACGGCGGCAACGGCGATGGGCAGCAGGGCGAGGAGGAGGTTCATTGGCGAGTGACGAGTGACGAGTGACGAGTGACGAGTGACGAGTGACGAGTGACCGGGGCCAGAACCGGAAAAGTACGAAGTATGAAGTATGATGTATGAATGAGATCCTGAATTACGCAGCACGCAGCACGCAGCACGCAGTACGCAGCACGCAGTACGTTTCACGTTCCCTGTGTTTGAATTTTACGGGGGCGAACGGCTGCCGTACAGCGCCAAACGGGCCGGTTTGAAGGGGAACAAAGCAGTACCAGATGTATGGTATGCTGCAAGAGTAAGGTTCGTAGAATTGTTTGCTTCAAGCTGGAACGTTTTTCGCCGATTACTCGTATTGCATACATAGCGGTATATAGTCACTCATTCATTATACACATCATGCAGATTGGCAACTACACCCTGGGGCGTTTGATTGGGCAGGGCGGGGCTGGTTCGGTCTATGAGTCGGTGCATCCCATTTTGAACCAGCCAGTGGCGGTGAAGGTGCTCGACACGCAGGCCCCCGACGTGCGACAGGCCTTTGTGCGCGAGGCTCAGGCCGTGGCCATGCTCTCGCACCCCAATATCATCAACGTCTTTGAAGTAGGCAAACACCAGGGCCAGCCGTTTCTGGTGATGGAGTTGCTGGCCACCAGCTTGGCCGACCGGATCGCGCTGGGGCCACTGCCGCTAGACGAAGCCATTGATCTGCTGCTGCCGTTGCTCGACGGGTTAACCTATGCTCACCGGCGGGGACTCGTTCACTGTGACCTGAAACCGGCCAATGTGCTGTTGCGGGCCGACGGCACGCCCGTGCTGGCCGATTTTGGCCTGGCCTTGCAGAACCAGGCGGGCCAGCCCACCGGCCCGCAAGGCACCCCGGCCTACATGGCCCCCGAACAGATCCGGCACCAGCCCCTTGATGTGCGAACGGATATCTACGGGCTAGGGGCCATGCTGTTTGAGCTGCTCACCGGGAGTGTGCCCTTCGATGGGGATGTGCCCGCGATTATTAAGGGTCACCTGACGACGACGCCGCCTGCACCTTCGTCGCTACAACCGAACATACCGTTGGCTCTGGACAGGCTGGTGCAGCAGATGCTGGCCAAAGACCCTGATCAGCGTCCCCAGACGGTAGACTCGCTCATCCCGATCTTGCAGCAGCTTAAGGTGCTATCCACTGCCCAATCGGGCGCATTGGCCCTGGCTGGCCAGCCGACAACCGGGCCGACAATTGCGCTGCCACGCCTGGCACCAGCCCCATCTCCGCCGTTCCCACCGCCAGGTACGCCAGCACCAATGCCCCCTCCGGCTCCGGCGGCCATACCCGCGTCACCGCCTGCCCCTGCGGGTGCGGCTCCAGCGTCTACAACACCGTTCCGATTTAACATACGTCCGTTGGTTGGCTGGCTGCTCTTTTTTGCGAGCCTGATTGGGTTGTTATTTTTAGAAATAACGCTTTTTCGTCCACGATCTTATGTTGGATTACCTCCATCAATCTATTCTACTCCTACTCCTGACCAACTCACGCGCATGTACCAGCCGCCTATGGTGAATATAACCGCTGTTTCAAACACGACTGATTTTAGCGTTGGTGGTGTTACCAAGGTGCAAACCCCTGATGCGATTCTGTTTATGGGTGAAGTTCGAAACAATACTGCTGTGACGCGGGAGAATATCAGCGTTGAGGTAATCCTTCTTGATGCAGATGGGAATGTGCTGAAGGCGACCAGTAATGCTACTGCACGGACATTTGTAGGCTCTGGCGAGCGCTCGCCGTTTAGTGTGCGCTTTGCTGGGAGTACAGTTCCAGTCAGATCATTCTCAAAATACAGAATAAATGTTACAAGTGAAACGGTAGACCAGTCATCGCCAAGGAACGTGGTTTCTGATGCATTGGAACTAACGGTCGTGGAAACAGGTAGACCTTCGATAGATTCCTGGCCCTACTTACGAGGAACGGTACGAAATAGGCATAATTTTCCAGTCTATTCAGGCAAAGTTATCGTTGCGTTCTATAATCGTGCAAATGAGGTTATTGGAGTAGGTACGGTGGTTACAGACCGTAGCAATAAATCGTTCCAACTGCCTACAGGGGCAACAGCAGCAGTAGAGGTAGAAGCACTCTTTCGCACCCAGCAATACGCGGTGAGCTATATAGTGTATACAGAAGCAACCGTCGTTGAAGTGCGCTAGGTAAGCGGGAAAATTGTCGTTCACCATAGCACCATCATCGTGTGGAAACAGAAAGAGCGGTGGCCCTGGAACAACGAGATGACCTATTCACCTGTGGCGGTTGTGCCCCTTGTGAGCCGCGACGGAACGGTTATCGGCGGGGCGCATCCCAATTCGGTGACATTACCTTGATGCTGGAGGCACGTACCACAGAACCTCTCGCAAAGGCGCAAAGCTCGCCAAGGGAAGCAGATTGATGCAGTCAGGCAATTCGCGTTGTGCCTTTGTGCCCTTGTGAGAGCTTTCAGAAGGAGTCTGTGACGATGAGCGAGACGATAACCACCACCTTCCCGCGTCTGGAGGCCCGCAACCTGGAAGGGCGCAACTTCAGCCTGCCGGGCGATTTTGAAGGCGAACGCAACCTGGCGATTGTGGCCTTTAAGCAGTGGCACCAGCGCCTGGTAGACTCGTGGGTGCCCCACCTGAAGGGGCTGCAAGCCCAGCATGCCGACCTGCGCGTCTACGAACTGCCCACGATTGCCTGGCCCTATCTCTTCATGCGCTGGGTGATTGACGGCGGCATGACGGCAGGCATTCCCGACAAGGCCGTGCGCGAAGTCACCCTCACCGTCTACACCGACCTGAACAACGTCACCCGGCCCCTCAACATCACCAACACCGATACCATCCACCTGTTTCTGGTAGACAAAACAGGCCGCATCACATGGCGCGGCCAGGGCGGGTTTGATGAGGGGCAGCTGGCGGGGCTAGCGGAGGTGTTAAGCAAAGTATGAAGTATGGGGTATGAAGTATGAAATAAATCAGGGGTCGGTTCTCGGTTCTCAATTCACGGTTGTGCCACAAAGGCCAGCATCGTTTCGGGGAATTTGTCGCTAATCAGCAGGAAGCCGCGCTGATCCAGCCGGGCGATGCCCTCCCAGTTGCGCCCATCTGTCTCGGTTAGCTCCAGCTGAATCGGCGGTGTGTCCGTTAGCGTAATGCCATTGGGGCCGTAGTGCAACTCCACCAGCCGCTCTACCTCACTAGAACGGGCGTGGCTGGGGCCAGTGCCATGCCGCAGGGCGACGCCATCCGGGGCTGGTTGGTAGTCGTTGCGGCTGCCGCTGTACATGCGGTTCGCCACCCAGAACTTGCCCTGCGAGTCCACGGGTGTAGCGTCGGTGACGCGGTATTCAAGAGTGGGGAACGGAACCGGGGGCTGCTCTACCATGTCCGGGCCGAAGACGCGGGCGGTAGGCTGGGGATTCACGTTGGCCCCGTTAGCCTCGTAGAAGCTCAACACCGTATCGCCCGCTACAAGTAGGGCTTCGTAGGCAGCATTGTGGATATTGGTCGGTGGATACAAAGGCCGCAGCGTGGTCGGGTCGAGGCGGATTTCGCTCAAGTTGGCAGCCACGCTGCCCCGCACGATGTAGCCCATCATCTGGCGCAGCCCGGCCTCAATCGTCAGGTACACCTGGTTACCCTGAAACGCAATCGCTTCGTAGCCCTGAAAATAGGGAATCTGCCCTTCCACGCCGTTGGTCACCAGGGGCACCGGGCGCGGCAGCAGGGGCCGGGTGGTGCTGGTGTCGAGAAAGGTCAGAATGTCGCTTTTTGGCAGGGCGTAGAGCTGCTGGCCGCCCGGTGGTGCGCCCCGTTGGGGGTATTGGGGCAACAACACCAGCTGCTCGCCATACCATGCCATGCCAGACATTTCGGCGCTCGTGCTGGCGGCAGGCCCCATCAGCGGCAGGCGCACAATCGGCTGCTCAGGCGCGGTGCCGTTTCGCTCTGGCGGCAGTGTCGGCTGCGGTGGCACCGCATTCGTGCAGCCTGCCAGCAGCGCTGCTAGCAGCAGAAGTGTCATAATGCGTAATGCGTAATGGGTAACTCGCATGCACATCACTATACTGCGTATGTGTGTAAAAGTCAAATTTTTGTTAAAATTGCTTAACATTGCCCATAGATACGGATAACATACGCCTATCTCCTGCCAAGGCTCGCGCCGTGTGCTAAAATTCGTGCATACGTCAACTTGACGTTAGGTGTGTTGCTGGGAAAACAGTGGCTGAACACTTTAACGGCTCGACCCATACCGTGCATTTCTCGAATAGTGCAGCTGAGTCACTCCTCCGTGCATGGGTTATGCTTGGTGAGCGGCTGGCTCCTTCAGCCGAACAAGCCGCCGTGGTGGCCTTCTTGCGCCAGCGCCTGCATGCACACGCTGCGGGCTGGCGGGCCTTTTCGCTCGCGCCGCCACCGCCCGAGCTAGCTCCGCCCGCGCACTTGCGTTGCCTGGCCCAGATCATCGCTGCCGTCGCCGCTGACCTGGCCCGCGAGCAGCCCAACCCTGCTCTTACCGAAGTTGCCTCGAATCGGGACGTGCGCCTTTCCTGGTTGGCTCGCATGCTCGACCTGTACGAGTTCGTGGGCCAGGCGCTGCCTGCGGATAGTGCCGCCCTGGCACCGCTTACGCTTCCGCTTTCGCCGCACGACCAGCGCAGTTGCATGCTATACCGGCTGGAGAACCGCCGCGTTGCAGAAGAACGGGCGCTGCACCAGCAGGCCAATCCTGATCAAACACGGCAGTTGCTAGCGCTGACCGATGAGATTGTGGCGCTGCTGGCCCAGGAAGAACC
>JALONX010000383.1 GCA_025454695.1 Chloroflexaceae bacterium | reverse complement strand
CACTCAGAGCGTAATTAGCCCACGGCGGCTCGCTTCGGCCACGGCGGCGGTGCGGTCGGCCACGCCGAGCTTGCCGAAGATGTGGATGAGGTGCGATTTCACGGTGGCCTCGCTGATATGGAGGCTGCGGCCAACCTCTTTGTTGCTGGCACCACGGGCCACCAGGGTCAGTACTTCAATCTCGCGGGCGCTGAGGCTCTCTTCGGCGGGGGCGCGCATGCGGCCCATCAGCCGGGCGGCCACGGCTGGGGCCAGCAGGCTTTCGCCACGGGCGGCGGCCCGAATGGCCCGAAACAGCTCGTCGCGGGGCGCATCCTTCAGCAGGTAGCCGGTTGCGCCCGCCTCAATTGCCCGCAGAATGCTGGCGTCGCTGTCATACGTCGTCAGCACCAGCACATGGGTCTGCGGGAAGCGGGCGCGAATCTGCGCTGTCGCGGCCACACCATCCATCAGTGGCATCTGTAAATCCATCAGCGCCACCTGAGGCCGCAGCCGCTCCACCTGTTCCACCGCTTCAGCCCCATTGCTGGCCTCGCCCACCAGCACAAAATCGGCCTGGCTCGCCAGCATGCCCTGCAAGCCTGCCCGCACCACCGGGTGGTCGTCGGTGATGAGGATATGGATTGGGTTCATGCGAAACTCCGTCCTGCGAACTTCGTCCTGCGTATTGCTCCAAGCGAAATTGAGGGATTGCAGCGACAACCGCGCTGCAATCTGCCTCAGTAGCTACTCCGTGCCCCGCAAGCGTTTCAACTCGGCCTCTAGCTCGCGGAGTCTGGCTTCGGCCTGGGCGCGGGCCTGCTGCTCGGCGGCGGCGCGGCTTTCGGCCTGGGCGCGGGCCTGCTGCTCGGCGGCGGCGCGGCTTTCGGCCTCACGGGCGCGGTTTTCGGCCTCGGCATGAGCCTGGTACAACGTAGTGTAGTTTGGAATCACCTGGTCGTCTTCACCATAAATTACTAGTTCATTCTCTTCAATGCTTAACCAGATCTGAGCTGGTTCGAGCCAGACTCGCCCTCGTTCGTCGCGGGGGAGCGTGTCATAGGTGCCATCCCGTTTGCCGTAGGCCAGCAGCCGCAACGTCTCCTCATTGCGTGTTTCCACCGTGTCGAGGATGATATACCATGGCACACCCGCCTTATCATAATGCTCCAGCTTGTTGGAACGATCCAGGCTGGCGTATTCGGGCGAGACGATTTCGATAATCAGGGCTGGGCGCACACCTTCCTCAGCCACATCAAAGGTTGTCCAGTTTTTGTGTTCGCGCACGCCGAAGATGAGCATCAAATCGGGGCCGTGGGCCTTGAGGTCGGGCACATCCCAGGCGATGCGTACATCGCTCAACACCACCGCCGTCGGGTCATCGGCAACGCGGGCACGCAACACATCGTAAAGGTACATGCGACGGCGTTCGTGGGCTTCGCTATGCATAATCTCATCCCCCTCTTCCGGGTGCAACACATTCTCAAGCGTCAGCGGGATGCGGCGCAGTTTATGCCAGCCGTCAATTTCGTCGTTGGGCACCCAGCGCCAGCCGTAGCGAAACGGGTCTTCCGCTGGCGACGTGTTTGGGGCGGCGCTTGTGTCTGGGGTAACGGACGGTTCAACAGTTGTTGTCATCAAGTACCTCCACATTGCACGAACAGATGGGCGATGATTCTACTATAGCATAGTCTGGGCCGTACCTCATGTCAACGGGGTGCTGCTAGCAATTGGCACGGTCTGGCCTTTGCTACGCCCTACCAGCCACAGGCGCAGCCCGGCCTTGAGCAGGGCCGTGGCTACCACCGCCACCAGCAGCCAGCCAATATCGGGGTAGAAACGCAGCAAGGCCCAGAAGGGAATGGGCGACCAGAAAAGAAGCAAGGCGGCAATAATCGGAATACCCAGCAGATCGAAGAAGAGTGCCTGAGCGAGTGGCTTGCGGCCTGGTTGATTACCCACTTTCCGCAGCCAGCGCCGCAGGTCAAGTGGCATGGTGAGCGTGGGCCATACCAGGCTAAAAAGCAGCAGCCATTTGAGATAGCGTTCGGTGCGCACCCCCGCCAGCCGTGGCTCTTCCGGCACGCCGTTGAGCAGCATCGTCGCCACACTGGCAGCAATCGAGCGGGTGGCCTGCGGCAATGGCATGCCCAGGGCGTTCACATTGGCTAGCACGGCCACGCCCATGCGTTCCTGGGGCAAAAACAGCGCCGTAGCAGTGAAATTGGGCGAGCCGCCGTTGTGCAGCAATCCGGTTGCATCGGCAAAGGTGCGTTCGCTCCAGCCCATGGCATAGCCCGCGTCGCCCACGCCTGAGGGCTGCTGCAACGTGGCCATCCCTTCGGGCGAAAGCACGCTTGCCGCGCCAAAACGCCCGCCGTTAAGCTGGGCAATCAGGTAGCGGCCCATGTCGTCGGCAGTGGTGATGATTGCGCCGCCGGGGGCCATGCCATCGCTGAGCAGCGGGCCAGAACGAGGCTGCGGCAGGCCAAACCAGTCCTGGTGGCCAACGGCGCGGGCGGCGTCGCCAGCTGACTCAGCGCTGAGCACGAAGCTCTGGGCCATGCCCAGCGGCGCAAAAATCTGCTCGCGCATGTAGGCGGCGTAGGGCTGGCCCGAGGCCACCTGCACTAGCAGACCCAACGTATCGTAGTTGGCGTTGCAATACAGAAAGGCCGTGCCCGGCGCATGGGCCAGCTCGACCTCCGCCAGGGCACGCACCCGCGCCTCAAGTGGATTCTCGCCCGGCTGACCGCCCTCCCAGAAGCCCGCCGCCGTGGGCAGGCCGCTGGTCTGGTGCAGCAGGTGGCGCACGGTGATGCGGGCCGAAGCCTCGCCATCGCGAGTGCGGAAGAAGGGCAAGTAGCGCTGCACCGGCGCATCAAGTTCCAGCTTGCCCGCCTCCACCAGCTGCATGATGGCCAGGGCCGTAAACGACTTGCTGATTGAGCCGATGCCAAAGGCCGTTTGCGGCGTCACCGGGTTGTTGTCGGAACCAGCCACGCCAAAGCCCTGCGCCTGCACAATCTGGTTGTCGCGCACTACCACCAGAGCCAGGCCCGGAATATGGGCTACCTGGCGTTGCTCCTCCACATAGCGCTCAATCGCCTCAAAGTCGGCAGGCTGGGCGGAGGGCGCGGCATGCAACGGGGCGACTGCCAGCAGCAGGGTGCAGCAGAGTACGATCAATGAGACAGGCCAGACAAAGCGCATAATTTTCCTCACGTATTACAGCTGGCTCGGCTTACGCAGCACCCTTCGCCTTTGCTCAGGGCAGGCGCAGTACGCAGAACGCACTACGCAGTACCGACCTCAACCACCACCGTGGTGCCTTCGCCGGGCGCACTCTCCACGCTCAATGTGCCGCCAAGCTGGCCCACCCGTTCGCGCATGCTGGTGAGTCCATAGCCGCCGTTCTGGCCGTTGGAACGGTGCGGCTGGTTCGGGTCGAAGCCCACGCCATCGTCCTGCACGTCCAGAATCAGTTCGTCGTCCATAAACGAGAGCGTCAGGGTGACGTTGCTGGCCTGGGCGTGTTTGCGCACATTGGCCAGGGCCTCCTGGGCCACCCGCAGCAGCGTCACCTCCAACTGGGGCGGCAATGGGCGCACTGTGCCGGTGACAGTTGCCGTCGCCGCCACGCCACTCGCGCCGCTCCACTGCTGGGCCAGGCGACCAAGCGCCTCCGGCAGCGAAGCCCCTTCAAGCAGCTCCGGGCGTAAGGCCCCCACCAGCCGCCGCGACTCGCTCAAGCCTTCGCGGGCGCTGCGGCGGGCCTGTTCCACATGCTGGCGGGCACTGCCAGCTTCGGCGGGCAGGCCAGCTTCGGCAGCTTCCAGGTGCATCACAATGCTGGTAAAATTCTGGGCCAGCGTGTCGTGAATGTCGCGGGCCAGCCGCTGCCGCTCTTCCAGCACGCCGGCTTCGCGCTCGGCGGTAGCCAGTTCACGGCGGGTTGTTTCGAGTTCGCCAATCGTCTGCTGGCGGGCAGCGGCAAGTTGAGCGTTCTGGGTCGCCAGGGCCTCGGCGGCATCGCGGGCCTGCTGCACCTCGTCCACCAGGCTTTTCATGCGTTCGCGCTGGCGGCTCACCAGTTCGATTGACATAAACATACCGGTGAAGAGGGCGATGTTAAACAAGAAACCACCGATAGCCAGCCAGTTGCCATTGGGGAAGTTGTCGTACATGCCCCAGCTATAGCCCAGCATGAGTACAACGATCAGCACGGGATAGGCCCAGAAACGGGGCGGCAGGATGCCCACTATCTGCGCAATCAGGGCAAAGCCCAGCCCGGCAAACGAGCGCGTCCAGAAGCTCAAACAACCAACAATCACAATCTGCACCACAATGTACACTGTGCCCACCCGCATGCTCACCGGCCAGAAGCGCGGGTTCATCAGCACCAGGTGAAACAGCAGCAGGTAGGCCAGCACCAGCCCGGCCACCAGCACCAGCGACCATCCCTGCAATAACTCAGGCTGCTCATTCCACACCTCCACAAAGCTCAGCCCCGTCGTGGCATAAATAATGATCTGCCAGAAGAGAATGAGCCGCGTCCCCGTGCGATCCCAGCTCTGCTCAGCCTGTTCGAGTTGTTGGTTGAGGTTCATGGTTCCTACTGCGTGCTGCGTGCTGCGTGCTGCGTACTGCGTAAATCTGAACTGCGTACTGCGTGTTGCGCGTTGCCTGCTGCGTGCTGCGTACTGTGTGCTAACCTTGCGGGTCGTTCTCTGCTATTGATGTGTCATTTTCCGCCGTATTCCAGGTGTATGTCGCTGACTCCTCGCGAATCTGGCGGTTGCGTTCTTCAGGAATTATTGCCAGGAAAAGGCGAATGATTTCAGCTAGCACATCAATGCGATGTTCCACGACTGACGGCTCAAGCACATGCCGCCCGCGATAGTACCATTCACGGCTCTCGCGGGCGGAGCCAAGAGCGTACTCGTAGAAGCGCACGCGGTCTTTGCCAGAACTGCGGCTGTAGCCTTCAGCCAGGTTTGCGCCAATTGAACCCAGAGCAGTGTAGAGTTGGTCGGCCAGGGTTTTTGTTCGTGCGTCCTGGGCGAGTTTGCTCACATCCACCCAACCAATATCTGACAAGAACAGCGCCAGCCGGTATACACGCATCTTCCAAAGTGGATCGCCAGTGACTCGTGTTGGTACATTCTGCTCCCATTCCTGATACGTTGGCATAAATATCCCCGCAAACCCACATGGTTGTCAGCTTGACACGTACCAAATAGCCTGGCACTGGCGTTACTTTGAAGCTTACGCAGCATGCAGTTCGTAGTACGCAGTTCCATCTAACGCTTCGGTTCCCACTGAAAAAAGGTTACAGCCAGGATGATACCAGCCACGCCGTAGAGGAGCAAGCCGGTGAGGTTGATCCAGGCCGCTTGACTCGCTTCCATGCCCAGCAGCGCCGGGCGCAGCAGGTCAACCAGCATGTAGGCCGGGTTCCAGCGGGTAATGTTTTCGACCCATGCGGGCAATCCGGCGATAAAGAGGTTGCTGGTAAAGATCAGCGGGAAAAAGATCAGGTTGGCGATGACGCTGGCGGCGCTGGCGCTGGGAGCAGCAGCGGCCACTGCCTGGCCCAATGCCAGAAAAACCGCGCCGCCCAGCAGCACCAGGCCAAGGGCGGGCAGCACGCCGCTCCATTCCAGGCGCACGCCAAACACCAGCATACCCGTTCCCACAATCAGCAGCGCCTTGAGCAGCACCAGCACCAGCCGGGCGCTGGTATAGGCCAGCAGCAACGTGGCAGGTGGCAAGGGGCTGGCCCGCACCCGCCAAAGAATGCCCCGGTCGCGGGTCATCGTGAGCCAGGCCATATCGCCATCCACCGCGCCCGCCAACATCCCTTGCACCAGCACACCCACCGTCAGCCACGCGGCGATACTAATCGCCCCGACTCTCGCATCAGTGTTCACTGCACCAAGCACCAGCAACAGCACAATTGGAATGAGCAGTGTGCCGATAAATGAGGCCTGGTCGCGCAACATCATCACCAACACCGAACGGGCCAGAAAGAAAAAGCGTCGCATGGGAAACCTCCGTGAAGTGAGAGTTGAGAATTGAGAATTGGAACATTGAGCTCTAGAAACGGTTTGCAGTTGGCAGTTTGCTCCAAGTTACTAACTGCCAACTGCCAACTGCTAGCTGCCAACTGGTCTTCGGTCAAAGTTCTTCGCCCGCCATCGTCAGGCCGCGCCCGGTGAGTGCCAGAAACACGTCTTCCAGGTTGGGCTGGTGGCGGGCGGCTTCTTCGGGCAGCAGCGG
>JALONX010000382.1 GCA_025454695.1 Chloroflexaceae bacterium | reverse complement strand
TCTGCTATGCTGGTGGCTGAATGCCTGTTTCTTTACGCATTACGCATTACGCATTACGCATTACGCATTACGCATTACGCATTACGCATTACGCATTACGCATCGTTTCTCGGTTCTTACTGAAAGAATGTACATGATGAGCGCCTTCTTTATCGCATTCGCAAATGTTCGCATCTGGCTCCAAAACGCCTGGCGGCGCATGGTACGTCGCCGGATAGATTACCTGTTACTCGAATTAACCGGCGAACTGCCAGAGTTTGCACCCCAGCCACCCTGGTGGCAGCGCCGCTTCCTCGGCACCACGCCGCCGCTCAGCCTCATTGGCCTGCGGCGCATGTTTCAGCGCCTGGCCGACGACCCGCAGGCGAAGGGCGTGGTGCTGTACATTCACGACCTGGGCGGCGGCTGGGCCACGGTGGAAAGCCTGCGGACGGAAATCCACAGCCTGCGGCGGGCGGGCAAGCAGGTGCTGGCCTACCTGCACAGTGCCAGCACCCGCGAGTATCTGGTGGCCTGCGCCGCCGATAAGGTGCTGCTCTCGCCCGTGAGCTACCTCAACCTCATTGGCACCCGCCTGGAGGTGCAGTTTCTAGGCGATGCTCTGCGCATGGCCGGGATTGAGGCCGAGGTGTTTGCCGTGTCGCCCTACAAATCCGGCGCTGACCAGTTTGCCCGTGGCGACATGTCGCCCGAAAGCCGCGAGCAGTATGAGCGCCTGCTCGACCAGATATACGACTACACTATTTCCACCGTGGCCGAGGAGCGCAAGCTGACGCCGGAAGCGACCCGCAAGTTGATTGACTGTGCGCCATTTCAGGCTCCCGCTGCCCACGAGGCAGGCCTGATTGACGGCACATGCTACGAGGATGAGCTAGAAGCCTGGCTGGCCGCCGGTCTAAACAAGCCCGTTCCAGCAGCTGCAACCAAAGACAAAGATGGGCCGACCATCAAGCTGCTGCGCTGGAAGGCGGCAGCGCGGGCGCTGCAGCTGCCCTACCGCAAGCGGCACATCATCGGCGGTTCCCAGGCAGGCAGCGACTCGCTGGTGCAGGCGTTGCGCCAGGCCGAGCGCAACGAGCAGATCGCGGCTCTGGTGCTGCATGTGGATTCACCCGGCGGCGATGCGTTTGCTTCCGACCTGATCTGGCGGGAGGTGCTGCGGCTGCGCCAGAAGAAGCCAGTGGTGGTGAGCATGGGCAATGCGGCGGCCAGCGGCGGCTACTACGTGGCGGCTCCAGCTAACGCGATTGTTGCCCACCGCGCCACCCTCACTGGCAGCATTGGCGTCTTTTCGCTGCGGCCCACCGCTGCCGACCTGCTGGAACGCCTGAACATCAACACCGTGGTGCTGAGCCGGGGCGCACGCACGGGCCTGCTGGGCACGCTGCTGCCGCTAACGGAGGACGAGCGCGAAACCAGCCGCCGGGTGATCTTTGAACTCTATGCCGAATTTAAGCAGCGGGTGCGCGAAGGCCGCAGACTCACCGAAGCGCAGCTGGAGCCAATCGCTGGCGGGCGGGTCTGGTCGGGTGGCGAGGCGAAGCAGTTGGGACTGGTGGATGAGATTGGCGGTTTGCCGGTAGCCATCGCCAAAGCCCGCGAACTGGCGAAGCTGGAGCCAGACCCCCGTGCGCCCATTCTGCTGGTGAGCGGCGGTGGTAAGGGCGGCAAACTGTTGCCACTGCCCTTTCCCAAGCCTGAGAATGCCCTTCACGAGATGACCAACCTCTTCGACGAAGCCATGCGCCCGCGCATGCTGGCGGCGCTGCCGTGGGTGCTGCGGGAGCGCTGAACCCTTCGACCCTTCGGCTGTGCTCAGGGCAGGCAAGCTCAGGGCAGGCGCAAGGGAAATGAAGGATGCAGGTCGTGCTACTGATACGCTTTCCCTTCGACGTTAACGGGTGCTAGTAGCATCCTGAGTAGGCCGCGTCCCTATCATCCTTACTGGGGGCAGTTCTCAAAGTGGCCGTATCGAAGGGGGGGCTTAGTGGCACGACTCGCCCCTTCGATACGGCCTTTGCATGAGCGGGTTTGAAAACAGTCTAGGGGTGGCCTACTCAGGATGCTGCAATGGTACCAGATAGCAAAATATTTGCGTTACAGATTACGAATTACGGATTACGGATTACGCATCACGTTTCACGCGCTGCCTATCAAAATGTACCTGGCCGTGGTATAATGCAGTGCGTTAGATGCACTGCGTTATAAAGTCGGCCACACTCGAAGGTGAGTTATGCACTACCTCGTATTGGTGAAACAGGTTCCCGATGATCTGACGATCTACCTTGACCGAGACAGCGGCCTGCTGCGCCGTTCCACCACCGGCGTCCAGACTGACCCTGCTAGCCGCAACGCCGTGGAACACGCCCTACAACTGCGGCAGGGTGACGACACCATCAGCGTGATGACCAAAGGCCCCGCCCGCGCCGCCGAGTCGCTGCGGCAGGCCCTGGCCATGGGCTGCGACGCGGCCTACCACCTCTGCGACCCCGCCTTTGAAGGCAGCGATCTGCTTTCCACCGCCCGCACCCTGGTGGCCGCCATTCGCCACGTGCCCACCCCGGTAGACGCGGTGCTGATTGGCGACCGCAGCGCCGACGGGCGCACAGGCTTGCTTGGCCCCATGCTGGCCGAAGCCCTGCGTATGCCGCTGGCCTACCCGGAGCAGGGTGGCGCACGCCAGGGCATCATCATCATCACCCGCGACGCCAACACGCCCCGCACCCCCACCGCCATCAACGTGATGAAGGCAGGCAAAAAGCCGCTGACCACATGGGCAACCGACGACCTGGGGCTAGACGAGACGCAAACCGGCCTGCGCGGCTCGGCCACTCGTGTCGTTCGTTCGGCCAAACGAGAAAAATTTCTGGCGTAGAGCCGCAACAGCTTGCGGCTCTACTACACCCACCCACGGATCGCTGCGGTAATGTTATGCAGAATCGGGCAATCGAACATCGCAAGTCCAAAATCGTCAATTTCCATGGAGGTCTCTATGCCTGCCGTGATGGTGAATACCGACCGCTGTAACAACAGCCAGACCTGCCTGACCGCCTGCCCGTACAATGCCATCGGCATGGTAGATGGGCCGGTGGGCCAGCCGGTCGCTTTTATCTACGATAACTGTATTGATTGCATGCTTTGTGTGCCTGCCTGTCCCGCCCATGCTATTCAGATGGTTGGTGCCGATGGAGCGGTGGTAGAGCAAGAGGTGCATAGCGGCATCTGGGTGCTGGTGTTTGACTCTGACCCGGCGTCGGTAGCGCTGGTGCGGCAGGCCAAACAGCTGGCCACGCCCCTGGGCACATGGACGGGGGTGGTGTTCCTGGGGCAGGGCGGCGAGGGGGCCTTGCAGTCCGCCGGTGCCGATGTAGTGGTGCATCACCAGCCCAACCAGGAGCATGGCGACCTGGAAGCGCTCACCGACGCCGTGGCCGAAACCATCGCCGAACGGCAGCCGGAAGCCCTACTGCTGCCCGAAGGCCCCATTGCCCGTGAGCTGGCGGCGCGGCTGGCCTGGCGCTTGCAGCTCGGCCTGGTCACCGATGTCTACGAAGTGGAGAACGACCTGAGCGAACGCCGCCTGCTCTTCCACAAGTGGACGATGGACAGCCCGGTGAGCGCGGTGGTGGCCACGACCACGCGGCCCCAGCTGGCGCTGCTCTCAACCCCAAGCTGATTTTTTGCCACAGCGGGCGTGGAGACTCAGAAGGCAGCTGGCAGTTTGCAATTCGCAGTTTGCAGTTTCCTCTGTGGTCTCCGTGTCCTCTGTGGCAAACGCCTCACTGTTCAGCCGCATGCTGTTCGGCAAGCCAGGGCGGCAACTGGCGGATGTCAGCTAGTTCGGTGTAGCTGTGGCCTTCGGCTTCGTGGGAGGCAACCTGCTCGTGCAGCCATGTAGTGTGGTAGGGGATGTGGATGGCCTGGCCGCCCAGGGCCAGCACGGGGAGAATGTCCGAGCGCATCGAGTTGCCCACCATCAAAAAGCGCTGGGGAGTGATGCGCTGGCGGGTAAGCAGGGCCTGGTAGGTCGCCGAGGTCTTGTCGCTGAGGATTTCTACATGGGCAAAGCGCTCTGCCAGGCCCGAGCGGGCGATTTTCGTTTCCTGATCGAACAGATCGCCCTTGGTGATCAGCATCAGGCGGTAGCTAGGGGCAAGAGTTTCTAACACTTCTTCCACCCCGTCCAGCAGTTCCACCGGTGAACTGAGCATCTCGCGGGCAAACTCAATAATCTGCCCGATTTCGCGGCCTGGAATGCGCCCCTCCGTCACCTCAATCGCCGTTTCAATCATCGAAAGCGTGAAACCTTTAACGCCGTAGCCGAAGTAGCGCAGGTTGCGCATCTCCACGGCATACAGCTCTTGCCCCGTCCACGGGCGGCTCAGGTAGGGTGCCAGCAGGCGCTGCAAGCGCTCCTGAGTCTGTTCATAGAGCGTTTCATTGTGCCAGAGCGTATCGTCGGCATCAAAGGCGATAACATCGAACATAGCCATGGCGCTAGGGCAGCGGGATCGTCGCCGCCACACGGGTGCCGCGCCCAATCGCGCTTTCCAGGCCAAACTCGCCTTTCAGGATGATTTCGACCTGCTGGCGCATGCTGGCAATGCCCATGTTGCGTCGCCCGCTGGTGTCGGCCATCACTTCGCTGATGGAGAAGCCGCTACCTTCATCCTCGATCACAATTTGCAGCACAGAGCTTGACACATCAAGCAGCACGCGGGCCTGGCGCGCGTTGGCGTGCTTGACAATGTTGCGCAGCGCTTCCTGAATAAAGCGGAAAATGGTGACTTCGTAATGATTGGGCAGGCGGTTGTCCAGCCCTTGCACCATCAAGTTCACCTCTAGATTATTCTTCTCGCCAAACTGAGCGATGAAGCGGCGCAGCGTCGGCACCAGCCCCAGGTCGTCAAGCGTCATTGGGCGCAGTTCAAAAATAAATTTGCGTGTGTCCTGCAAGGTGGAGTTGATCGCATTTTTCAGGCCGGTGAGTTCGGAACGGGCCTGGTCAAGATCACGATCGACCAGACGCTGGCAGATTTCGGCCCGCAGCACCAGGTTGCTCATGGCCTGGGCCGGGCCATCATGCATCTGCAACGAGATGCGCAGGCGCTCTTTTTCCTGGGTTTGAATAATGTTCGCAATCGTGTCGTGCGAGTCGCCCCCGACCACGGCAGCCTGCGCCGGGCTGCTGATGCCCATGCCGCTCAGCTCGTCCAGCAGTTCCACCAGATCGGAAAGCTGGTTCTGGCGGCTGCGGAGCGCACCCTGGCGCAGTTGCAACTGTTCCAGCTGTGCCCGCATCATTTGCAGGCGCATCTGCACTTCCTGGGCAGCGGTGTAAAAGTTTTTGATCTCTTCTTTGCTGTATTTGTCGAGGTTCACTTCCAGGTCGCGGATGCGGTTCGAGACCGACAGTTCACGTTGGGCCAGCTTTTCAACCTCAGAGGAACCCTGGCGCACCAGCACCTCAACCTCGGTGAGTTCGCGCCGGTTGCGTTCCTGCTCCTCGCGGAAACCATCGCGAACCTCTTTAATGCGGTCTTGTGAGTCTACCATTGGAAACCCTTATGTGTGAAAGTTTGAAGGATGAAGTCAGCTTTTTATCCACAGATTACGCAGATTACGCAGATTGCAGATGAGCGGAACTGCAAAGGAAATGAAAAAAAGAGGGAAATAATCCTAAGCATCAAGCTATTATTTCCTTTAGTTCCCTTAGTTCCCTTAGTTCCCTTCTCATTACGCATCACGCAGTACGCAGTACGAGTTACGTGTCTCACATCAGCCCCAGGC
Source organism: Chloroflexaceae bacterium (assembly GCA_025454695.1). Lineage (GTDB taxonomy): Bacteria > Chloroflexota > Chloroflexia > Chloroflexales > Chloroflexaceae > JALONX01. The sequence goes on along the minus strand of JALONX010000382.1, from coordinate 1,483 downwards.
GCAGCCGCCAGACGTTGAGCAGGGCTTCCATCACAATCCGGCGCGACATTTTGGATTGGCCCACCCGTCGGTCGGGAAAAATGATCGGCACTTCGCCAATGCGGAAGCCAGCCTGCCGCGCCCGGTAGACCATCTCGATCTGAAATGAGTAGCCGTTCGAGCGCACGGTGCTTAAATCCACCGTTTGCAGTACCTCGCGGCGGTAGCAGCGAAATCCGCCGGTAGCATCGGCCACGGGCAGCCCCAGAATGACCCCGGCATAGATGTTGCCGCCCCGGCTGATGAATTTGCGCACCAGCCCCCAGTCGGTGGTGCCGCCCCCCGGCACATAGCGCGAACCCAGTGCCAGGTCGTAGCCGCTTTCGGCAGCGGCCAGCAGCTGGGGCAAATACGAAGGGTCGTGAGAAAAATCTGCATCCATCTCAAAGATGAACTGAGCACCCTCAGCCAGCGCCCGCCGAAAGCCCGCTACATAGGCCGTGCCCAGGCCCATTTTGCCCGGGCGCGAGAGCAGGCCAATGCGGGGTTCATCCTCGGCAAGCCTTGAAACCAGGTGCCCCGTGCCATCGGGCGAGCCGTCGTCCACCACCAGCACCCGGAAGCGCGGCTCTTCTAAAATACGGGGCAGCAGTGCATCAATATTTTCGCGCTCATTATAGGTGGGAATAACAACGGTGCAATCAGCCATTGTCAGGCCGGTCACCCGTTCACGTTCGTGAAGCATCAACATGGGATGGCCCCTCTTCTGGTAATACCCGCATGGTATTATACCCGCTGTCGCAAGCGGCGACTAGCGCCGGGGCGCGGTACAAAAGTCCTCACCAGGCATAGCAAAGGAGTTCGTGTGACGGATATACCTCAGCAGCGAGTGGCAAGCCGGGCGCTGCCCCTGGTGCGGCTGGAGCATCTCTGGGTGCTGCTGGCCCTGACCCTGGTTGGCGGCTTTATTGCTCTCTCGCCCACCTCGCCCAACGACTTCTGGTGGCACCTCAAGGCAGGCCAGCTGGTGGCCACCTCGGGCATTCCCACCACCAACATTTTTGCATGGACATTGCCCGCCGACGCGCCATTTGTCTACCAGAGCTGGCTGGGTGAGTGGCTGTTTTATGCCATCTACCAGCTTGGCGGCTTGCCGCTGGTGGTGTTTGCCCGCAACCTGCTCGGCACAGCGGCCTTTGCGCTGGTGGCCTACGAAGCCCACCGCCGCAGTGGCTCCTGGCGCATCGCCGCCGGGGTGGTGCTGCTGGCGGCGGCCATGGCGATGAACAATTTTACCACCCGCACCCAGAACTGGTCGTGGGTGCCGTTTGCGCTGGTGCTGGTGCTGCTGGGGCGCTATGCTGATAATCAGCTCAACCCGCGCTGGCTGCTGGCCCTGCCGCTGATCATGGTCTTCTGGGTGAATGTGCATGGCGGCTTTGTGATGGGTTTGCTGGTGACGCTGGCGTTTGTGGCGGGCGAAACATTGCGCCGGGTGTTCAAA
>JALONX010000381.1 GCA_025454695.1 Chloroflexaceae bacterium | reverse complement strand
GAGATGGCGAGCTACCGTTTCCAGCTCCCGCCCAACCTTGTGGCAACTGGCCAGGCCAGCAGCCTGTTGCTGCACCTCGACAACGACGCCTGGGTGCCCGCCGTCGAAGACCCGCGCCAGAACGACCGCCGCGCCGTCGGCGTGCAGTTTGGTGGACTCACGCTGGAGCGGTAAGAGATTAAGCGATTGACGATTGACGAGTGACCCCTCGACAAGCTCAGGGCAGGCGGAGTGACGAGTGACGAGTGACGAGTGACCGGAGACCGGAGACCGGAGACAAGGTGACAAGGTGATTGATGGAGCAGCCTTCAACCTTCAGCCTTTAGCCTTCAGCCTTCAGCCTTTGAGTACGCAGCACGCAGTACGTAGTACGCAGTAGGCTTCCCCGTATCGTTTCTACATCTACGACGGTATATCAATAGTCTATCGTTTTTAGATGCAGGAACATCACACCATGCGAACTCGACTCAAACTGCGACCTGGCCAGCGGGGCACCAAAAAATTGCTGGCAGTCTACGGCGATCAGCTGCTTTGTGTCCGCTACCGCTACGACGAAGAGAGCCGCAAGCGCTTTAAGACCGTGGAACTGATTGTGGATATCGCCGATTGGCAGCCACGATACGCAAGTGGCGACGAGGGCGCGGAGTTGCTTGAGCAACCTGTCAACTCGCTGTTGCCCACAGCTGCATAATTTGTGGTACACTAGGGCAATGATGCGGCTACTCATTCTCGTCATCGCTACAGTGCTGTTCGTCCACGCTCCACCGGCTGCCGCCCAGGGCACGCTCACGGTGGAAGATCGGGATGTGTTTATCGTCTTTCCCGACCGGATTACCTTCAACGCCCATGTGAAAAGCACTGTGCCAGTTGAGCAGATTGTGCTTGAATATGGCGTAGACAAGCGCACCTGCGGCGAGATCACGGCCAAGGCCTTTCCTGAATTTACCCCCGGCCCGGTGATTGATGTCAACTGGACGTGGGATATGCTCCAGACCGGCTCCGAACCGCCTGGCGCGGTGGTCTGGTATCGCTGGCGGGTGACTGACCAGAACGGCAACACCGCCGTCACTCCCGACAAACGGGTGACGTGGATTGACCGCACCTACTCCTGGCAAAGCATCAGCCGGGGCGATCTGACGCTACACTGGTATGCCGGGCCGCCTGCCTTTGCCGAGGATATGCTGAACACCGCTGTTGACGGGATTGAACGGCTAGCCTCGCTCACCGGCGTGCGGCCCCAGTCGCCCATTCAGCTCTACATCTATGGCAACACCCAGGAGATGCAGGAGGCCATGCTTTATGAGCCGAGTTGGGCGGGCGGGGTTGCCTTTGTCAACAACAACATCACCATCATCGGGATTGGGCCGGGCTACGAAGAGTGGGGCAAACGCGCCATTATTCACGAACTGACCCACCTGATTGTGGGGCAGATGACTTTTTCATGTGGACGGAATGTGCCCACATGGTTGGACGAAGGCATCGCTGTGTATGCCGAGGGCGGGCTGGATCGACGGTCGCAGTGGACTTTTCAGCAGGCTATCGCTTCTGACAGCCTGCTGTCATTAAGTGCGCTGACCAACGGCTTTTCCGAACACCCTGAAGTGGCCGACGTTTCCTACTCCCAGTCCTACAGCCTGGTTAACTTCTTAATTGTAAATTATGGGGCCAACAACCTGTTGGCGCTGCTTGGTACGCTCCGCGACGGCATGACGGTGGAGCAGGGCATCCGTCAGGTCTACGGGGTGGGCCTGAACGAACTGGAAGACCGCTGGCGGGCGGCAATTGGCGCAGCTCCCCGTGTTCCGGTTGCAGCAGCGCAAACGGTTGAACCGACCGCGATTCCCACCCTTGCGCCGATGGCCGTTGCGCCGACTGGCCCGGCTCGCGCTCCCACCGCTACCCTTTCGCCCGCTGCGGCAACAACTGCCACTGCTGCTGCGACCCCAGTTGCCGCAGCTGAGCAGCCCGTTGCGGGTGGCGCGACTGAGGCGGCTGCGCCGGTTCCGGCGGCGGTGCGGCAACCTGTGTCACTTTTCGATCCTCGGGTGCTGGTGGCGGCAGTGATCTTTTTCTTCGGCGCTGGCCTCACCGGCATGGCCTCCTGGCAGCTGTTTGGAGGGCGCAAGCGATGAGCACGCGGCTTACATCGTGGTTTGTGTGGCTGCTGGTGGCGCTGTTGCTGGTGGGCTGTGCTGCACCCACCGCGCCCGCGCCCGCTGCGCCGCTTCCTCCCAGCGGGGGTGGTAATGGGTCGAGCCAGGCCACGCCACGGCCCACCACGCCCCGCAAGTTGCCCACACCCGTTTTGCCGGTTGCCACGCCCTACGCAACGCCGCGCCCCCAGGGGGGCCTGTTTGAAGACCGCGAACTGGGCTTGACGGTGAGCTATCCTTTCTTCTGGAACCGCAGTTCGGGCGCAGTGCCGGGTACCGTGGTTCAGCTGGCCAACCAGGCCGACAATGTGTTTGTGCTGATCATCCGCACCCCGCTACCCGCCGACGAGTCGCTGGAAAAGGCGGCAACCGGCATGCACGGGCGGCTTGGCGAATGGCTTGGTGGGCTGGAGGTACTGAATAGTCAGGCCAGCACTGTCGCCGACGGCACCGCCGCGTGGCGCAGTGAATATTTGCTCACCTACGAAGGTTATGGCGTAACGGTGCAGGGCTTCTTCCTTTCGGTGCCGCACCAGCGCCAGCTCATTACGCTGGCGGCCTACGGCCAGAGCCAGCACCTCACGCCGGAGCGCACAACGGTTGACGACATCCTCAACAGCGTGAAGCTGCATGAGCCGGAGGTCTACGGCATTCCCCGCTCCCAGGCCTTTATTTTTCAGGATTTTGAAACGGGCGACCCGCGCTACTACGACCCGGCCACTGGCCCAGCCGACCGCCGGGTGTTTGGTGGACTCGTAGGGTTTAACCCGCAACTGGCGCTTCAGCCCGACCTGGCCGAGAGTTGGGACATTAGCGCCGACGGCACGGTGTATACCTTTTACCTCAATCCAAAGGCTAAGTTCCACGATGGCCGCCCGGTGACAGCAGCGGACGTGGTCTATTCCTGGGAACGGGCCGCCGACCCGAAGACTCGCTCGCAGCAGGCGGGCACTTTTCTAGGCGATATTGTGGGCTTTGCCGAGAAGCAGCGGGGCGAGGCCGACAGCATCAGCGGCCTGAAGGTGCTGGATGAGTCCACACTGGAAGTGACGATTGATGGGCCAAAGCCCTACTTTTTAATGAAACTCACATGGGGGCCTGCCCTGGTGGTGGATCGGGCCAATGTTGAGTCGGGGGCGGAGTGGTATCGCACCCCCAACGGCACTGGCCCCTACCGCCTGCTGCGTTGGGAGGAAGACAAAGCCCGCTTGTACCAACGCAACGAGCAATACCACCTTGAGCCAGCGACCATTCCTTACCTGATTGGGCGGCTGGATGCGTGGAATGGCCTGCGCATGTATGAATTGGGCGAACTCGACCATGTGGCGTTGAACAGCTTTCAGGCCGCAGCCCTGCGCAACAGCGAAAATCCAATGCGGGAAAGCCTGCGTGAGTCGCCCTCCATGTGTACCTCGTTTGTGACCTTTGACACCAGCCGCGCCCCCTTTGATGATCCGAAGGTGCGGCAGGCTTTTGCGCTGGCGGTGGATCGGCAGCGTTACCAGGAGCGAGTGTTAGAAGGTTCTGGCATTTCGGCCAACGGGCTGTACCCGCCGGGCCTGCCGGGTTTTAACCCGGCTTTGCAGCGCCTGCCCCACGACCAGGCCCTGGCCAGGCAGCGCCTGGCTGAGACGAAATATGCCAGTGAACAACTTCCGCCGATTACGATTACAACCGCTGGCCAGGGCTTCTACACCAATCCCGCCATTGGGGTGCTGGCCCAGATGTGGCAGGAGACGCTCGGAGCGCAAATCAAGATTGAGGCGCTGGAGCCGGTGAGCTATGTGGAAACGGTGCAGCGGGGGCAGGGTGGCAATCTCTTCTTCTGGGCCTGGTGTGGCGTCTACCCCGACCCGGAATATTTCGCCGATGCGCTGTTTCATTCCAAAGCAGAGCAGAACATCAGTCGCTACCGCAACGCCGATGTGGACGGGCTGCTGGAGCGTGCGCGGGTTGAAGCCGACCCCGCGCAGCGCCTGGCGCTCTACCAGGAGGTGGAGACTCTGCTGGTGAATGATGCCGCGGCTATCTTCCTGACCCATATTGTTGGCTATTCGCTGCTCAACCCCCGCATCACCGGCATGGTAGACACGCCCTTTGACGTGCCGATGGAGCGTTACCTGCGCATCGCGCCGTAGTTTTTCCGCGAAGGGCACGGAGAATTGAGAACTGAGAGTTGAGAATTGAGAAAGACCGGAGTCTAAGTGCAATTCATAACTCATAACTCATAACTCATAACTCATAACTCATAACTCGTAACTCGTAACTCGTAACTATGAATACTCAAGCGACGGATACATTGCAGGCGGGCATTGCGGCGCTGAAGACGGGCGACCGGGCCGGTGCCATGCGGCTGCTGGCCCAGGCCGTGCGCAGCGACCCCAACAATGAACGGGCCTGGCTCTTCCTTGCCGGGGCAGTTGCTGACCTCGAACAGCGCCGCAGCTGCCTGGAACGAGTGCTTCAACTCAACCCGCAAAACGAGATGGCCCGCAAGGGACTGGCGAGTCTGGCGCAGCCGACGGCGACTGTCGCCCCGGTAGATCCGGCTGCTGCGGTTGTGCCCGAGTCTGCACTCCCGCCCGCGTCTACGCCGCCGCCCGTAGCCCTGCCAGCCGCCAGGGTCACCCCGCCGGAACCGCCCGCCGTTATGACACAGGCTCCCGCAGCCCCAGGCTCGCGCATCGTCCTCTCCCCAGAGTTGCTGGGCCAGCCACAGCGCCCCGCTGTTCCGCCGCGTGCCCCGGCTGATCAGCCGCCCGCCGCGCTACCAGCGCAGCCCGCAGCCCGACCAGCGCCAAACGTCGCGGCCTTACGCCAGCAGATGTTGCAAGGCAAAGCGGCAAAAACTCAGCCAGATCGGTTGGTATGGTCGCTGGTGCTGGTGCTTGGCCTGGTGCTGATGTTGGCCAGCCTGGCCTACGCGGGCTATGTGCTGAACGGGTAGAAGTTTGCCACCGAGGGCACAGAGAACACAGAGGCAGCACAAAAACGGTGTGTTTAGCGCTCGCGCAAAGTCGCAAACTCAGGGTAGCAACACGTCTGGCTGCAATCCTTGGCGACTTTGTGCTGTTGTGAGAACCTTTTCAGACAATCAAACGTACATCTTGAGGACACAAAGACTGCTGAGTCTCCGTGCCCTCGGTGTTCTCTGTGGCTAGGCTGTTGGCGGCAGCAGTTCCAATGCGGCGCTGTAGGGGTCGCGTTCGCGGGCAGCGATCTGCTGCACCAGGCCATCCCAGGCCGGGCCGCGCAGCCGCTCCAGCAGCAGTTCCTGCACGGCGGCGGCCAGTTCCCGCTCGGCGGCGGCACGCTTGCGAACCAGCGAACCATCGCCCGTGCGCAGGTGGGCGCTGTGGCGGGCGGCGGCTTCAATGACTTCGGCGCAGCCCTTGTTTCGCATGGCAACCACTGGCAGAATGGGCGGCTCCCAGCCATCGGCGGGTGGCATACCCAGGTGTAACATCGCCTTGAGCTGGCGCACGGTCTGATCGGCCCCGTCGCGGTCGGCTTTGTTCACCACAAAGATGTCAGCGATCTCCAGCATGCCCGCCTTGATGGCCTGCACATCGTCGCCCATGCCGGGAACTTCAACCACGATGGTGGTGTCTGCGGTGCGGGCGATGTCCACCTCGCCCTGACCTGCGCCCACTGTTTCGATCAGCACCACGTCGAACCCGGCGGCGTCGAGCAGAACCACAGCATCGGCAGTGGCGCGAGCCAGCCCACCCATGCGGCCCCGGCTGGCCATGCTGCGAATAAAGATGCCCGGGTCGCCGCCCAGGGGCTGCATGCGGATACGGTCGCCCAGAATGGCCCCGCCAGTGAAGGGCGAGGTTGGATCAACCGCGACAATGCCCACGGTTGCGCCCTGCTTGCGCCATTCCAGGGCCAGCGCATTGACCAGGGTGGATTTGCCTGCGCCCGGTGGGCCGGTGATGCCGATGACGTGGGCCTTGCCCGTGTGGGGGTAGGCCGCCGCCAGCAGGGTGCGGGCCGTCGCGCCACCGGTTTCCACCAGCGTAATTGTCCGCGCCAGGGCACGCCGTTCGCCGTTGATCAGTCGGGGAATAAGTTCGTCTATATTCACAGTAGCTGTTTTCAGTTGGCAG
>JALONX010000380.1 GCA_025454695.1 Chloroflexaceae bacterium | reverse complement strand
TGTCGGTCATCGGCTCGGGTAGCTTCAGTTCGTAGAACGACAGCCCTTTTAAGGCCATAGTTTTGCCCAACAACCCGGCGGCGATCATCGTGTCGAAGGCTACGCCGGGCACCTCAACACCCGCCTGGGTCAGCACCTCCATGTCGAACTTGGCGTTGTGGGCGTAGCGTTGCTGCTGCGGGTCGCTGAAAAAGGGTCGCAGCCGATCTAACACCAGCTGGCGCGGTAGTTGCTGGCCTGCGCGGTGGCCGATGGGAATGTAGTAGGCTGTGCCGGGGCGCACGGCGATGGAAATGCCCACAATCTCGCTGGCAAAGGGTCGCACGCCGGTAGCTTCGGTGTCGAAGGCGAAGGCCGGGCTGGCGTTGAGCGTGTTCACCAGGTCGTCCAGGGCCTCTTCCGTGTCTACCGTGCGGTAGTCACCAAAAGTGGGGATGTTTGCCATGTGGCTGGTGACTATAGGTGCAGCGGCCTGTCCCGCCGCCTGATTCGGCAGATCAAAGAGGGCCAGCTGCAAGGTGCCGCCCGCCGGGACCGCGCTCTGCTCCACCGGCAGCGGCACCGCGAACATGTCTTGCTGCTGGGCTTCGCCCGGTTTGGGCGCGGGCGGCAGCACCGGCGGCAAGGGTTGTGCGGTCACCCCTTCGCCCACGCTGGGCAGTTTTTTCAGCAGGCCACTGGTGGCCCCAAACTCCAGTTCCTGAAACAGCCGAATCACGGCGCTGCGGTCGTACTGCTCTAGCCGCGCATCGGCCAGGTTGAGACTCACGGGTGCATCGCACACAATCGTCGCCAGCTTTTTGCTGAACAAAGCCGCGTCGCGCTGGCCATCCAGCACTTTGCGGTAGCGGTTGGGCACCTCGTCCAGGTGGTCAAACAGGTTTTCCACGCTGCCAAACTGGTTCAGCAGGTTAATCGCGCCCTTTTCGCCGATGCCCTTCACGCCGGGAATATTGTCCGAGGTGTCGCCCTTAAGTCCGCGCAGGTCGGCCAGTTGGTTCGGCTTGAGGCCCTCGTAGCGCTCCTCCACCTTCGGCTGGTCATACACAGTGGTGGTGGTTTTCTGGCCGTAGGGGTTGGCTAGCAGCACCCGCACATGGGCATTCACCAGTTGCAGGGTGTCGGTGTCGCCCGTCAGAATCAGCGTGTTGACGCCCTGGGCCTCAGCCTGGCGCGACAGCGTGCCGATCACATCATCGGCCTCAAAGCCTTCCGCTGTGTAAACCGGAATATTGAAGGCGGCCACCAGCTCTTTGATGCGGTCGAGTTGGGGGTGAAACTCTTCGGGCGTTTCGCTGCGCCCGGCCTTGTAGTCGGGATACATGTCGTCGCGGAAGGTGCGCCCAATATCAAACGACACCGCCACATAGGCCGGGTGCTGCTCCTGGATCATTGTCAACAAAATCTGGGCAAAGCCGAAGACGGCATAGGTTGGCTCGCCGCTGGACGAGCGCAAACCGGCCTCGCGCAGGGCGTGAAAGGCGCGAAAGGCCAGGGCGTGGCCGTCAATCAGCGCAAGCTGCTTCCGTTCAGACATCACTCCTCCAACACAGACACGGGCGATTTGGATGTACGATTTTGGATGTACGATATCATACGAAATCTCAAGCTGGTAATGCGTCGAGCCATGCGTGAAGATCGTCCACGTTGACGAAATCGAGGATGGCCAGGGCCAGGTCATCAAGCTGGTCAGTAGGCAGGCCATTGATGCGGGCCACGGTGGCCTCGTCTAATGCACCGAAACGTTTGGTGGCCTGGCGAAAAGTGATGTTCCGCGCTGCTTCTAAGCGTCCCTGCGCTAGTCCCTGTTGAATCCCGACGCGCTCGGCAGTTGTAATGTAAGGCATTTTCTGTGTCTCCTCATAGGTCTTGATCTGGTGCCACACCGCTGCGTCAATCTCTGGCGGCAGGGCCAGCAGCCAGTCAATAAAGCGGTAGAGATCAATAATCGCCTGGCGCGACATGCGCCGTTCATAGAGTCGCCGCGTCAGTTGAAATTTGAGTCTCGCTCGCGCCTGCTCGTCTTTGCGGGTGGCCTGGGCCGCCTGATGCACCAGCACAATGGTGGCAAAGGGATTGTCGTTCGCTGCCAGGGCCGCCGGGTCGGCGACATAATCCAGTACTTTGGCGATGGGGAACTGAAAATACACTTCACAGCCCCACAGCTGGTAGCCAAACGATCCTGGTCGCCATGCGGGCTGTTCGTCCGTTAGCAGCGCCAGACTTACAATCGGGCGGCGGTAGCGGTCGAACAGCCGGTAGTTGTAGACGTACATGCGCTCAGGGAAAATCGCCTGCTCTTGCCCCTGAATTTCGATATGAATAAGCACCCAAGCCGATGTGCCATCCAGCCGCCAGACCTGCACCAGTTTGTCGGCCAGCCGCCGCCCCAGCGCCGCATCCCGGGTTATCTGTTGCAACTCTTTGTCAAGAAAAGTGTACCCCCGCGACCAATCAACGGCGGCGTGAACTGCTGGAAAAAAGAAGGCTAGAAAGTCCGGCAAATACCCTTCTAAAATTTCTTTCCAGGGTGTATCAAAATCGTCCGGTGTTGTCATGGGAGTCTCCTGCCGATATTGTACCATGCGCTGGTAGCACATGTGTCGCATTGGTCGTTCTACTGCGAGACAGGACTATAGGGCTGCTAGCGAACGCATTAACTTCTGTTATACTTCGTCGTAGCTCACACTACGGACGTGCGTATGCAGCCGTGTCGTTGTTTAATAACCTTCCAAGGCTCAAAATTCAATCTCTTTTTGAGACTTCTTTGTGCCTTTGTGCCCTTTCGACAAGCTCCTTTCGGCTTCGTTCAGGGCAGGCTTTGTGAGAGCTTGCAGCAGGAGTTTTAGTTTCATGGCCCGCTTCATCCTCGCTACCGTTCCGCTCACCGGGCATGTGGTGCCAGGCCTGCCGATTGCCCGTGCTCTCGTGAGGCAGGGCCACAGCGTCTGGTGGTACGGCGGCGCAAGGTTCCGCCCCCAGATCGAGGCCACGGGCGCACACTTCCTGCCTATGCAGGCCGCCTACGATTACGACGACAGCGACATCGAAGCAGCTTTTCCGGCCCTGCGCGGACTCACCGGGCTGGCCCGCGTGAAAATGCAGACGCGCCTCTTTTTTGTGGAGGCCATGCGGGGCCAGGCCGCCGACCTGCGGCAGGCTGTGGCTGAACTGCACCCCGACGTGCTGCTGGGCGACGCCAGTTTTCGCGGTGGCGAACTAGTTTCTGAGCAGACTGGCGTGCCCTGGGCTTCGTTCAACATTTCCTGCCTGCTGGCCGATAGCCGCGATAGCACCATTGGTTCCCTGCCCAACGCCTCGCTGTTGGGGCAGCTGCGCAACCTGGCCTTCAACCGAGGACTCATTCCGCTGCTTTTTGGCGATGTAAACGCTTGTTACAACCAGGTGCGCCGCGACGCCGGACTGCCACCGCGCCCCGGTACATTCTTCTACCACCTGTCGCCGTTTTTGCACATGCAGCCCACGGTGCCCGCGTTTGAATACCCCCGCCGCGACCTGCCACGCCAGGTGCATTTCATCGGCCCGCTGCTGCCGGAGGCACACACCGACTTTGCGCCACCGCTCTGGTGGCCGGAGTTGCAAGGTTGCCGCCCGGTGGTGCTGGTCACCCAGGGCACCCTCGCCACCGACCCAAGCCAACTCCTGGCCGCCACGCTGCGGGCGCTGGCCGCTGACGATGTGCTGGTGGTGGCAACCACTGGCGGCAGGCCCGTGGAAGGGCTTGGCCTGTTGCCCGCCAACGCCCGCGTTGTGCCCTTTATTCCCTACCGCCACCTGCTGCCTCGTGTGCGGGTGATGGTGACGAACGGCGGTTACGGTGGGGTGCAGCAGGCCCTGGCCCACGGTGTGCCGCTAGTGGTGGCAGGCGGCAGCGAAGAAAAGCCTGAGATCGCCAACCGGGTGGGCTGGGCTGGGGCGGGCATCAACCTGCGCACCGGCACTCCTTCCCCGGCTCGCATCCGCCAGGCCGTGCATGCAGTACTGGCTCGGCCCGGCTACCGCCAGCAGGCTCAGCGCCTCGCCACCGAATTCGCTGCCTACGATGCCCCCACTGCCGCCGTGGGCCTCCTCGAACGCCTCGCCGCCACCCAACGCCCTGTTTATCAGTAGACAATTCGCAGTTTGCAGTTCGCAGTTCTTGCACGTCATACTTCATACTTCATACCTCATACTTCACGACAACGCTCCCGCCAGACTGTGTTACAATCGTCACGGACTCTGAACCTCGAAGGGTAACATGGCAGCCCAAACGGTGTTTCATGCGGATGTGATTGTGGTAGGCAGCGGCCCTGGTGGTGCCACGGTGGCCCGTGCCCTGGCCCGTGCCGGGCGGCAGGTGTTGCTGCTGGAGGCTGGGCGTGACGAGCGCCAGCGCCCCGATTATGGCACCTACCTTGGCCCACTGCGCTACGCCGAGCGGGGCAGTTTCCTGTTTACTGAGGAAGGCATGCAGGTGGTGCGCCCGCTGCTGCTTGGCGGTGCTACCAGCATGTATTGCGGTTGTGCTGCCCCGCCGCCCGTCTGGCTGAAGGATCGCTACGGCATCAATCTCGATAGCGAAGTGGCCGAAACAGTGGCCGAACTGGGCATCGCCGCGCTACCTGCCGAACTGCGTGGGGCTGCCTCGACGCGGCTGGCGCAGGCGGGCCTGGCGTTGGGCCAGCTGTGGCAACCGCAACGCAAATTTATGCGCCCCACCCGCAGTCGCTGCTTCGACTGTAGCGCCAACTGCATGCTGGGCTGCCGTTGCGGCGCAAAATGGAACGCCGCCGAATATGCCCTTGATGCTCGTGCAGCCGGGGCTACCCTGCTCACCAGCGCCAGGGTGACCAAACTGCTCCGCAGTGGCAATCGGGTAACGGGGGTGGCTGGCTTTCACCACGGCCAGCCGTTTGAAGCGCGGGCCGAAACGGTGGTGCTGGCAGCTGGCGGCATCGGCACGCCGCGCCTGTTGCAGACCTCAGGTGTGGCGGGCGCTGGCGAGGGTGTGACGATGGACACCACCACCATTGTCTATGGCGTGACAAAGGAACGGGGCAGCGGGCGCGAGCCGCCGATGACCTGGAGTTGGCACAACCAGGCCGAGGGCTACATGCTCAGCACGCTGGTTGACCCCTGGCTGCTCTACCCGCTGATCACGGCGTTGAGCGGCTGGCGTCGTCCATTGACTTGGCCCAACTGGGGGCGCTCCCTGGGGGTGATGATGAAGCTCACGGACGAGGTGGCGGGCTATGTGGGGCCAACCCGTATCAGCAAGCCGCTGACCAGCCGTGACCGGGAGCGACTCAAGGCGGCTGAAACCGTTGTCCGGCGTATGCTGGTGGAAGTCGGTGCGGCTCCAGACAGCATTTTTTCTACACCATTGCGGGGCACCCACCCGGGCAGTACCGTCCGTATCGGTCATCTTGTTGATATACATTTGCGCAGCGAGATTGAAGATTTGTATGTCTGCGACGCCAGTGTGTTTCCGCAGGCCCTGGGCCAGCCCACCGTGCTGACCATTATTGGCCTGGGGAAACGGCTGGCCAATCACCTGCTTGCTCGTGGGTAGTCCACGACGATAGATCCTGGAGTATGTTGTATGCAAATGCTTTATTCACGCCAACTGCTGGCAGCTTTGACGGTGATCGCGACCTTGGCTCTGAGCGCATGCGGCGGCCTTGGCACCACGCCGCCTGGTGCGAACCCCATTGCTGCCACGCCTGCCGTGAGTCCCACAACGTTCCAGTTCCCGGTGCAGTCACCAACGCTGCCGGCGACTGCCACCAGTGCCCCAACCGCCACCAGTGCCCCAACGGCAACGCCGACTCGCACGCCAACTCGCACACCGTCGCCCTCGCCCACGGCTGGCACGCCCGCCGCTGGAACGCCGGAAGTAGGCACACCCGGCCCTGGCACGCCAACCACCACCGCCACTGTGACACCGTAATACAGAAACGCAGAGGTGTAACACTGGTGGGTTGTGGGGGTTGTGGATAAAGCTCCCACAACCCCCACAACCCAACAACTCCCACATCGTTGGCCTTTGCGTCTCTGCGTTACCATGCGCCTATGCTTGACCGCTTCCCGCGCCTTGCGCTTGGCCAGTTTCCCACGCCGCTGGAACCGCTGCCCCGGCTGAGTGTGGCCCTGCGCCGCCCGGTTTACATCAAGCGCGATGACCAGGTTGGCCCGGCCTTTGGCGGCAACAAGGTGCGCAAACTCGAATATCTGCTGGCCGAAGCCCAGGCCCAGGGCGCACGGCG
>JALONX010000379.1 GCA_025454695.1 Chloroflexaceae bacterium | reverse complement strand
GTGCTGTGCAGCGATGGCAACCAGCAAATCCGCCGGGGCATGGCCATGCCCTTGCGGGCCGCCGGGTACGATGTTGTTTCCACCAACGACGCCAGCGCCGCCCTGTATGAACTGCATGGCGAAGAACCCTTCGACTTGCTGCTGGCCGACATTAAAATGCCGGGCATGAGTGGGCTAGAATTGGCCCGCCGCGCCCGCGAAGTTGACCCGGCTATGGCCGTGATTATTATGACGGGCCACGCCTCGTTTGAGAATTTGCAGCAGGCAGTGCGGCGGGGTGTGGCCGATTTTCTTTCTAAACCGTTTGAGTTGGAAGAGCTGCGCCTGGCGGTAGACCAGGCCCTGCACAAGCGCCAGATTTTGCAAGACAACCTGCGTCTGCGGGCGGTGGAACTGCTGCTCCATAGCAGTGAGGCGGTGAATGCCACCCTGAACCAGCAGGAGTTGGGCCAGATCATTCTGCAGATGGCTCTGCTGCATGCACCCTGCCGAACAGGTTTTCTCACCCTGACTGACCACAACCGGCGGCTTGGCGAGGCGCTAAGTTCGTCGCAAACATGGGCGCTGGAAGAGTATGGCCGCATGATGACGTTGCAGGCCTACCGCAGGGGCCAACCGGTGATTATTGACGGTAGCGAGGTGCTGTGCAGCGATGGCAACCAGCAAATCCGCCGGGGCATGGCCATGCCCTTGCGGGCGCAGAACGAGGTGGTGGGTGTGTTGCTGCTCTGCGACGACCGGGCCGAGATGCTACGAACCGGCACCCAGGAGATCATCACCCTGCTGGCCAACCAGGCCGGGATTGCACTACACAACGCCCATCTCTATGGCCGCTTGCAGGACACCAACCAGCGGCTGACGGAGTTTGACCGACTGAAAAGCGAGTTTATTGCGATTGCCTCCCACGAACTGCGCACGCCCCTTTCGATTGTGCTGGGCTATGCCATGATGGTGCGGGAAGAGAGTGAAGGCGAACAGCGCGAGTATGCCGGGCGGGTGCTGGAAAGCGCCCAGCAGATCAAAGAGATTGTGGACGACATGGTGAACCTGCGCCACCTGGAGATGCAGCAAACCAGGCTCCAGCTTGGCCAGTGCGATTTGCGCGACCTGGTGCAGAGCGCCGTGGAGCGCCGCGCGCCAATGGCTCAGGCCAAAAACCACATGGTTACCACCAGCCTGCCCGACGAATCCGTGGCGTTTATGGCTGATGGCGAAAAAGTTTTGCTGGTGCTGGGGCATTTACTTACCAATGCAATGAAGTTCACGCCAACAGGCGGCACCATTCAGCTGACGGCGGCAGTGTGGCCCCGCAGCACCTTGCTAAATGCGATGAGCCACGGTCTTGTTCCTGCTGATGGCTTGCTGCCCACCAGCGAGCCGGAAGGCGAATTCTGGGTGGTCTGGCATGTGCAGGACAACGGCATTGGTATCGCGGCAAAAGAGGTGTCGCGCATCTTCGACCGCTTCTACCAGGTGGCCGACTCGCTCACCCGTGAGCAGGGCGGCACGGGCCTGGGCCTGGCGATTGTGAAGGAGTTGATTGAACTCCAGGGCGGCACCATCTGGGTGGCCAGCACCGAAGGCAGGGGCAGCACCTTTTCGTTCGCTATACCATACCAAAGCGCGTGAGCAAGTTACGAATTGCGAGTTACGAGTTACGAATGACCGGAGACGGGAGTCGGGAGCCAGAACTGGAAAAGTACGACGTATGACAATGTGATGTATGAATCAGGAGATTTTGAGGTACGCAGTGTGTAGTACCCTTCGCCTTCGCGGTTCGTGAGCCTGTCGAACGGCAGGGCAGGCGTAGTACGCAGTCCAGGTTACACATCACGTTTTACACATCACGTCGTTCGGTTCTCGGTTCTCGGTTCTCGGTTCTCACTTTTGACTCAGGATAAAAGGTTATGACACACCGACTACTTGTTGTGGCTGGCGAAAATGAAACGCTACGGGCGCTGCCGTCCCGTTTTGCTGGCGATGTTGATGTGCGATTGCTCGATAGCGCCGACGATGCGCTGTGGGAGATGCGCACCAATCCGCCCCAGGCCATCATTGCCAATGTGCAGCTTGATGGGCTAAGCGGCCTGGAAATGGCCGAGATTCTGCCCAACTTTGAGGTGCCCACCAGGCTGCTGCTGTGGAGCCAGAGCGCCGACGCCAGCGCCCAGAAGCAAGCCTCAAGTTATGGCGTCTACCGCTTTATGGAAGGGCCGGTGAGCGTGGAGGAATGGCAAACGGTGGTGCAAGAGGCAATTGCTAGCATACCCGAGCCTGCCCCTGCCCCAGTAGAACCACTAACCCCGGAACCAGCGCCTCAGCGCCCTGCCCCGCCAGCGGCCCCGGCCAGCCCGGCAGCCGCCAAAGCCCCAGCAGCGGCCCCGGCCAGCCCGAGCAAAGGCGGCCTGGCAGCCCGGGCCGCCGCCGCCGAGAAGAACACGCCCAAACCAGCCGAAAAAGCCCCTGCCCCCGCTGCCGCCCCGAGCGAAGGGCCAATGCCGGGCCAGCGCCGCCGCGAGGGCACCCTGGTGCTGACGCAGGAGAATATCACCCCCATCCGCAAAACCATGAGCGACTTGCTCCAGGATCTGGGGGCGCAAAGCATCATGCTCACTGACCGGGCGGGCATGACGCTGGTGGAAGTCGGCTCCACCGACAAGTTGCCTATGATGATTGTGTTGCCGCTGCTGTCCACCAGCTTTTCTACGGCGGGCGAGGTAGCACGGCAACTGAAGGACGACGACGCCACCACCCTCTACATTCACGAGGGCACCACCTACGACCTCTACTGCTTCGACGTGGCCCAGCGCTACCTGCTGGTGCTGGTGTTTAACAAGCGCATCGCCAGTTCCAAGATCGGTGCCGTTTGGGTCAACGCCAAGCGGGCCATCCGTGAGTTGCGCGAAGCGTTGAGTTAAATTCGTTGGCAGGTGACCAGCTAGCAGTTGGCAGTTTGTGGTTGGCAACTTTAGGCCAACTGCCAACTGCCAACTGCTAACTACCTTCGCTTCAGCGTTCCCCGTATTATCGCTCCTCGTTTTGTTTTTTGCACAGGGAATTTGCACGTTCCGCACGGCTATGCTATACTCGCGGCGGATTTAACCTGCCCGTTTACCACTTTTTCAACCAATCAATATGTGAGCGGTTGAATTTTTATGTCTTCTCTGGTAGAATGATTGTGAAAGATGTAGCAAAGTCCCAGTTTCGCCGGGAAAAGGAAGATTTTGATGATGAGCAAAATGACTCGTAGCCCTGTATTCTGGGTATGCGTGGCCATCGCTGTTATTGGAGCATTTCTGGTGTTCGGGCTAGGCTATGCCACCAAATCGCCTAGTGCCACTGTGGCTGCCGAGCCGGTCTTTTGTCTGGGTGGGCAGCATGCCGGGCCAGAACGGTGCGCCAGCGGCCTTCCCATTACGGACGCGATGATTACCACGATTATTGTGGACATCACGTTGATTCTGCTCGTGATTTTCGCCACCCGCAACATGCAGCTAGTGCCACGGGGCCTGCAAAATGCGATGGAGGCGGTGATTGAAGCCCTCTACAACTTTGCTAAAGGGGTTGACCGTGAAAATGTCAATAAATTCTTCCCCTACTTCGCCTCAATCTTCCTGTTTGTGCTCTTCTCAAACCTGGTGAGTCTCATTCCTTTTGTGGGCACGGTAGGCGTGTGTGTGCCCGAGCAGCAAGCCTCTATCGCTGTGGCTGCACCGGCTGCCGCTGAAGGCACAACGCCTGGCTTCTTTGATGGTTGGCCAGGAAGCTGCCCGAAGGAAACCAAGCTGGTGCCCTTCTTCCGTTCGCCCAGCACTGACCTGAACAACACTTTCGCATGGTCGTTGGTGATGGTAGTGCTGATCCAGGTCTTTGGCTTTCAGGCCCTCGGGTTGGGCTATCTCACCAAGTTCTTTAACTTCAAAGAAGGGCCGATTATGGCCTTTGTAGGCTTTATCGAACTTATTTCTGAAGTGGTGCGTATTATGGCCTTCGCACTACGGTTGTTTGGCAACATCTTTGCGGGCAAGGTCATCATCCTCGTGATGACGTTCCTCTTCCCCTTCCTGCTACCACTACCCTTCTACGGCCTGGAACTGTTTGTGGCCCTCATCCAGGCGATTATCTTTGGTGTGCTGGTGCTGGTGTTTATGTCCCTGGCAACCCAGGCTCACGGCGGCCACGATGACCATGGCCACGGCCACGGTCATGGCGAAGCTGCTACGGCGCCGACCGCAAAATTGGCGGGGGATTAAACGATACGATTACGGTGTTGAGAATTTTGGAAAGGCATTTTTAGGAGGACTCAGGTTATGACTGATGAAGGATTGCGCTTTCTTGCAGCCGCGCTTGCTGTGGGTCTTGGAGCAGTTGGGCCAGGCATTGGTGCTGGTATGATCTTTAACGGTGCGCTCAACGCTATGGGCCGCAACCCGGAAGCCGAAGGCACATTGCGCACCTACATGTTCCTTGGCTTTGCTCTGACGGAAGCGCTCTTTATCTTCGCGCTCGTGGTGGCCCTGCTGATCCTGTTTGTGCTGTAAGCGACACAAACGACAGCAACGCGGAACGTCAGGTTACAAAGGAGAAAACGCGGTGGAAGCGCTTGGAATTAGTTGGGGATCATTAATAGCATATCTTATCAACGTCGGGATTGTGCTCTGGCTGTTGCAGCGCTTTCTTTACAAGCCGGTGCTGAACATGCTGAATGAGCGTACCCGCCGCATTCAGGACAGCTTGCAGCAGGCTGAACAGGTCAAGCAGCAACTGGCCAACGCCCGGCGCGACTACGACGCCGAGATTGCCAAGGCTCGCCAGGAAGCTGGCGCTATTCTGGCCCAGGCCCAGGAGCGGGCCAAAGCCCGTGAGGCCGAAATTCTGGTGCAGGCCCGCCAGGAGGCCGAGAACATTCGGGCCGAAGCCCGCGCCCAGTCCATTCAGGAGCGCGATGCCATGCTGCGTGATGTAAAGACTCAGCTGGCAGAAGTGGTGACGATGACGGCGAGCCGCGTGCTACGGGAAGAAGTTTCGACCCGTGGTCACGACAAACTGATCGAAGAATCGCTGGCCGAATTGGGGCGGCGCAATTAGTTCCCGTGTGTCGGCGTGGGAGGCCCGGCTCGCCCACGCCGATGCTGGTGAGGTTGTAATCACACTATGGCGACAACAACTGATTCTGGAACCATTGCCCGCGCACTTTACGACAGCATCATCACCACGGTGATTGACCAGTTGCGGGCAGCAGCGCCCAACTTGGCCAATGTCAGCGATAGCGACCCGAACCTGGCCCAGCGCGTGGAAGCGGCCCTGCCCGCCAAGGCGCTGCCGGAGGTGCGGAACTTCATCCTGGCTCTGGCCCGCGAAGGCGCACTCGACCAGCTTCCGAGCGTGGTGCAGGCCTTTGAAAACTATGGCAGAGGCACGCCCCAGGTGCTGGAAGCAGAAGTCACCAGCGCCGTGGCCCTGAACGACTTGCAGCGTGACCGCATTTCAAGTGACCTGCGGCAACGCTATGGCAGCGACCTGGAACTTACCTTTAAGGTAGACGAAAGCCTGATTGGTGGTTTGATTATTCGTGTGGGCGACCAGGTGCTGGACAACAGCCTGCGGGCACGGTTGGGCACGCTTCAGCGCAATATGCTGGCGAGTTAACGGCAAATGATTGGCGGCCAATGACGAACGACCAGCGACTGACGCCCTCGTTTGTCGTTGGTCGTTTGTTTTTGATCCCTGACATGGGAGGTTGTAGTGACACTAGCAACAGATGATTTGATTTCTCGTCTCAAGGCGAGTATTTCCAACGGTGTTGATTTGCGGCCCCGGCAGGTGAACGTGGGCACCGTGCTTTCCGTCGGCGACGGCGTGGCCCGCATTGAAGGGCTAGACCAGGCCATGGCCTCGGAACTGCTGGAATTCCCCATTAAAGATGGGCGCAGCGAGCCGGTCTATGGTATCGCCCTGAACCTGTCGGAAGAATCGGTGAGCGCGATTATTCTTGGCGACTATCTGACGATTGAAGAAGGTGACCAGGTCAACTCCACCGGGCGCATTATTTCGGTGCCGGTGGGTCAGGCTCTGGTTGGCCGCGTGGTTAACGCGCTGGGTCAGGGCATTGACGGCAAAGGCCCCATCAGCACGGACGCACAGCGCCCGATTGAGCGCATCGCCCCCGGTGTAATCACCCGCAAATCGGTGGATGCGCCGGTGCAGACGGGTATCACGGCGATTGACGCACTGATCCCAATTGGTCGCGGTCAGCGTGAGCTTATCAT
>JALONX010000378.1 GCA_025454695.1 Chloroflexaceae bacterium | reverse complement strand
TGTTCCCACCGGCCGCGCTGTGAACAATGCAGGTCCAGGCACATGCCGTATGCCGTGTGCTGTTCAACCACAGAGCAGACTTGCTGGTCAAGCGAGCCAGTTTGTTTCAGGCGAACGTGCAACTTGGCCGTGAAGGTCAAATGGCGGACTGCAAGAGCATTCTCTCAATTCTGACATTGGGAGCCGCTCAGGGGACCGAACTTTTTTTGACGGCGGATGGCAACGACGCGGCGGTAGCCCAGCGTTTCCGCCCGCCCAAACGGCCCCAGCGGGTGGTTGGCCCCCAGCCGCAGCGCCAGGTCAATCGTGGCGGCGTCGGCCACGCCCTCGCCCAGGGCAAAGGCAGCCTCGTTGATCAGCATGGCCACCACCCGTGGCACCACCAGCCCCGGCCCATCGGCAATCCAGCACGGTTGCCGTTGCCAGCCCCGCACCAGCGTCTCAGCAGCGGCCCGCACCGGCGCAGCCAGCAGCGGCGTGGCCACCAGCGTCATGCTGCCAGCGGTGAACAACCCATCGAAGCCGACGAGTCGCTCCGGGTGGGCCAGCGCAGATGCCACCTCGCTGGCGGTGATGTCGGCGCACTGCACCAGCAGCGGCACCGTTGGTTCCAGCACATGGTCAAGGGCGACTGCCTGGGCCAGCGCCCCCTCGTCCCGTCCCGCCAGCACAACAGCCGCCTGCACCGGCGCTGGCTCCGATAGAAATGTGGCGGCGGGCAATGTTTGAACATGCACATCCTGCAACAACGCCAGAAGCCCCGGCCCCCAGCTGCCCTCACCAAGCACCAGCGGGCCAACGCTGGCGGCGGATGGGGCTTCGGCATGTGGGATTGCATGTGGGCCGACGGATTCACGATAGTCGTAGAAGCCACGCCCTGTTTTGCGGCCCAGCAGCCCCGCCGTCACCAGCTGCTGCTGGAGCGGGTGGGGGCGGTAGCGCGGTTCGCCAAAGCTCTGTTCGTACATAGATCGGGTGACGGCCAGGTTCACATCAACCCCCACCAGGTCAATCAGGGCGAAGGGGCCGAGGGGGAAGCCGCCAGCTGTTTGCAGCAGGGTGTCAATCGTGGCGGCGTCGGCCACACCTTCGGCCAGCAGCCGCAGCGCCTCGCCGTAGAAGGGCCGGGCCACCCGGTTGACGATAAAGCCGGGCGTGTCGCGGGCGACCACCGCCGTTTTGCCCAGCCCTTCGGCAAAGGCCACCAGCGTCGCCACCGTCGCCGCGTCGCTCTGGCCCGCCCGCACCACCTCCACCAGGCGCATGCGGTGGACGGGGTTGAAGAAGTGCAGCCCTGCCACCCGTTCGGGCGACTCGCAGGCCGCTGCCAGAGCAGTGATGGGTAGGGAACTGGTGTTGCTGGCGATAATGGCGGGCGCGGCGCAGATGGCGCTGGCCTGGGCTAGCAGACCTCGCTTCAGCTCAAGCTGCTCCGGCACCGCCTCGATCACCAGGTCGGCCCCGGCGATCCCGTCCAGCGCGGTGGTTACGCTGAGCCGCTCGACGGCCCCAGGCAGCCCCTGCTTCGCCAGGCCGCCCGCAATGCTGGCCTGGGCACGTTGCAGCATCGCCCCGCTGATGTCGTAGAGCGTCACCGGCAGGCCCGCCGCCAGCACCGCCTGGGCAATCCCCGCCCCCATCGTGCCACTGCCGAGGATGGCTACACAATGAATAGATGTGTTCATAAACCAATTGACGATTGACGATTGACGATTGACGATTGGTGAGTCCGCTACTGAATAATTTGTAAACGAAGTCTTGTTGCTTTGTCCAGTGCTGTTACTCCGAACCCATTCACTACATGGCTCGTGAGCGTGCCTGCTCTGAGGAATCGGGGGGCAAACGGCAGGGCATGCTCATTGAGAAGGCTTCAATGCATCACAATGCAGATTCCTCACTTCGTTCGGAATGACATGGCGCAACAAGTATAGATAAAGAGCGTTCTTCTACTGAGTCCGGCCAATCGTCAATCGTCAATGCTAGCCTCCCCACTCCTCCGGGTCGTAGGCCGGGAGTTCTTTGCGCAGGGGCTTGTTGTCGCGGTAGCCCAGGGCGAAATCGGCCTGAAGCAGCTCTTGCAGCTCCCGCGTGCCCTCGTAGATAATCGCGCCACGGGCGTTGCGCAGGTAGCGCTCCACCGGATATTCGTCGCTGTAGCCGTAGGCCCCGTGGATCTGAATCGCGTCATCGGCGGACTCGAAACTGCTGACGGTGGCGTGCCACTTAGCCAGCGTGGTTTCGCGGGTGTTGCGGCGGCCCTGGTTTTTCATCCAGCCCGCCCGGTAGACCAGCAGGCGGCTCGTGTCCAGCTTGCGCACCATGTGGCTGATCATCCGCTTCACCAGCTGATGCTCGCCAATCGCCACGCCAAAGGTCTGGCGCTCCTTGGCGTAGCGGACGCTGGCTTCCAGGCTGGCCTGAATCAGGCCGGTGGTTCCGGCGGCCACGGTGTAGCGCCCGTTGTCAATCGCCGCCATGGCGATTTTGAAGCCCTCGCCCTCTTCGCCCAGCCGGTTGGCCACGGGCACCCGCACATCTTGCAGCACCACCGCGCCGGTGTTGCCCGCCCGCACACCCAGTTTACCATGCAAGGGGTGGCTGCTCACGCCCGCCATCGTCCGCTCAACAATAAAGCAGCTGATACCCCGGTTGCCCTTGCTGGGGTCGGTCTTGGCAAACACCAGGAAGTTGTCGGCCACGTCGGCCAGCGAAATCCAGGTCTTCTCGCCGTTGAGGATGTAGCTATCGCCCTCGCGCCGGGCGGTGGCATGCATCGCGCCCGCGTCGGTGCCGCTATTCGGCTCGGTGAGGCAGTAGGCCGCCAGCTTCTCGCCCTTCGCCTGCGGCACCAGATACTTCTGCTTCTGCTCCTCGCTGCCCCACTGAAACAGCGTCATCGAGTTGAGGCCGGTATGCACGCTCATCACCACCCGCAAAAACGAGTCTACCCGTTCCAGCTCCTCGCAGACCACCGCCAGGGCCAGGTAATCCATCCCCGCGCCGCCATACTTCTGCGGCATGCAGATGCCCAGCAGGCCCAGTTCACCCATCTGCTTCAGCACGGGCCGAATGTACTCCCGCGTCTCCGGGCCGTCATCGGCCTTAGCCCCGCTGCGATCCCACTCACGAATGTGGGGCGCAACCGTCTTCTCCGCAAACGAACGCACCGTCTGCCGCAACATCTCGTGCTCTTCGCCGAGAAACATGTCATAGTTGGCGGTGAAATCCATCAAATGCTCCTTTTCAAGTTACGAGTTACGAGTTACGAGTTACGAGTTTTAAAAGAGCAAAGGAAATGCGGGAAATGAGGGAAATGTTCTGAGCGTCAAGTCTTTATTTCCTTCATTTACCTTGCTATTAGTGCCTCTGCGTCTCTGAGTCTCTGCGTTTACCCGTCCGAGTCACGTACTTCGTGCGTTGGTGGCCGTAGCCGCAGGCGCATGTCGCGCTGTTCGGCCACCTCGCGCTCGGCCAGGCGGTAGGCCTGGTTGCGCCCGGTGAGGTAGGGATTGGGCCAGAACTGCCCCCGATAATTGTACTGCGCGGCGGCGTGCAGCGTAAAGTAGGGGTCGCTCAGGTGCGGGCGGGCCAGCGCCACCAGGTCGGCCCGGCCCTGCAACACAATCGTGTTCACCTGATCGGCGGTGGTGATGTTGCCCACGGCCATGGTTGCAATCCCCACCTCGTTGCGCACCTGGTCGGCCAGGTGAGTCTGGAACATGCGCCCGTAGACCGGCTGCTGCTCAGGTACGGTTTGCCCCGCCGACACGTCAATTAAATCGGCCCCGGCGGACTTGAGCATGCCCGCCAGCGCCACCAGGTCGGCGTCCGTGAGTCCGTCGGGGTGCCAGTCTGTGCCAGAAACGCGCACCGACATGGGCTTGTGGGCGGGCCAGACCGCCCGCACCGCAGCAAACAGCTCCAGCGGAAAGCGCATGCGGTTTTCAATCGAACCGCCATACTCGTCGCTGCGGCGGTTGGTCAGCGGCGAGATAAAGCTGGCCAGCAGGTAGCCGTGGGCCATGTGCAGTTCCAGCATGTCAAAGCCAGCTTCTTCGGCATAACGGGCCGCCTGCACAAACTCGCCAATCACCTGGCTCATCTGCGCTCGCGTCATCTCGTGGGGCACCTGGCTTGCGGCAAAATAGGGCAGCGGCGAGGCCGACACGAGCGGCCAGTTGCCCTCCGGCAGCGGGTAGTCCATCTCCTCCCAGCCCAGCTGGGTTGAGCCTTTGCGCCCGGCGTGGCCCAGCTGCATGCAGATTTTGGTGCGGGTGTGGCCATGCACAAAGTCCACAATCCGCTTCCAGGCGTCGCGCTGGGTCTCGTTCCACAGCCCGGTGCAGCCCGGGGTGATGCGAGCTTCGGGCGAGGGGCAGGTCATCTCCACAAACAGCAGCCCGGCCCCGCCCACGGCCCGGCTGGAAAGATGGACGAAGTGCCAGTCGTTGGGCACGCCATCCAGCGCCATGTACTGGGCCATTGGCGAAACGACGACCCGGTTCACCAGCTCCAGCTCCCGCAGGCGGAACGGCGTAAACATCGGCGGGGTGCCCTCGCGCACGGCGTAGCCCAGGCGGCGCTGCTCAGCCAGAAACCAGCGATCCACCCCTTCCACAAAAGCCGCATCGCGCAGCTTCAGGTTCTCGTAGGTAATTTGTTTGGAGCGCGACATTACGCCAAAGGCGAACTGCTCCGGGGCCATGCCCCAGTAGCGGCCCATGTTCTCGAACCAGGCCAGCGAGACGTTGGCGGCGTGCTGAGTCTTCTCAACCTCCTCGCGCCGGTCGCGCTCAAAGGCCGCCAGCGCACCGTTCACGTCGGGGTTGGCCCGCAACGCCTCGAACAGCCCGATTGCGTCCTCCATCGCCAGCTTGGTGCCCGAACCGATGGAGTAGTGAGCGGTGGCTTTGGCATCGCCAATCAGCACGATGTTGTCTTTGACCCAGCGGGCGTTGCTGATGGTGGGGAAATTGCGCCAGAGCGAGCGGTTGGTGTGCAGGCGGTGGCCGTCCAGTTCCTCGGCAAACACGCCCTCGATCAGCGCCGCCGACTGGCTTTCGTCCATGTCGCTCAGGCCGAAGGCTTCCCATGTGGCCTGGCCCATCTCGATCACCCAGGTGCTACGGTTTGGCTCGTACTGGTAGCAGTGGGCCAGCACAATGCCGTGGGGCGTTTCGCGGAAGAAGTATTTAAAGGCGTCCAGGGGTTTGGTCGAGCCGAGCCAGCAAAACTTGTTGCGCCGCAGGTCAACCGTGGTGCCAAAATGCTCCCGGTGCGCGTCGCGTATCTTGCTGTTGATGCCGTCCGCCGCCACAATCAAATCACTTCCAGCGTAGCTATTCAGGTCGTCCACCTCGTGCTGAAACTGCATGGCGACGCCGAGTTCGCGGCAGCGAGTCTGAAGCAGCAGCAGCAGCTTCTGGCGCGAGCAGCCGCAGAAGCCGTTGCCGCCGCAGCGCAGCACATGGCCCTGGTAGTGGATGTCCACATCGCCCCAGTAGGCAAAATTGCGCCGGATCGACTCGTAGGACTCGCGATCATAGTCGCGGAAGATGCCCAGGGTTTCGTCGGAAAAGACCACGCCAAAGCCAAAGGTGTCGTCGGCCCGGTTGCGCTCATACACCGTGATCTCGTAGTCGGGCCAGGTTTTTTTGCAGAGCAGCGCGAAATACAACCCGCCTGGCCCACCGCCCACAACCGAAATTTTCACTGGCCTGCTCCTTATTTTTCACTGCCGAGGACGCCGAGGATGTAACCGCCAAGCACGCGAAGGACGCGAAGAGTTTTGTTTTGTATCTCGCGCAAAGCCGCAAAGCCGCAAAGGTGGCTACAAAAATTCGTCTAGCTCATTGCTTTGTGCCCCTTCGACTTCGCGGTTCGTGAGCCTGTCGAACGGCAGGACAGGCTTTGTGCCTTTGTGAGAGCTTTTCTTGCTTAGCTCAGCGTCCTCGGCGGTGAATATTTGCAAATAGTTCTCAAATTTGTGACGAACGTTACTTATTTGAAGAGTATACGTGGGGAGTGGGGCGTTGTCAAGGCGAGTTACGAATTACGAGTGACGAGTGACGAGTGACGAGTTATGAGTTACAAGGTTTGTAGCGTGCCCACAATGCAACACAGTGGTGTAGGGGCGCGGTCTGCGACCCGCCCGCCATGCAACACCGTGGTGTAGGGGCGCGGTCGGTGATCCGCCCGCCATGCAATACCGCGAATGCGTTGTGCCCGCAACGAAATGCCCTGGTGTAGGGGCGCGGTCGGTGATCCGCCCGCCATGCCATTTGGG
>JALONX010000377.1 GCA_025454695.1 Chloroflexaceae bacterium | reverse complement strand
GCGGCCGAGGGTCGGGTTCGCGACTGGGACGAAGTCGTAACAAGGTAGCCGTAGCGGAAGCTGCGGCTGGATCACCTCCTTTCTAGGGAACATGAACGGAGGGCGACACATAGTGGCAAACATCACCGTTGATTTGGACCCTCGGCCTGTGGCAACACAGACCGAGGGTTTTTTGATTCTCCCTATCCCGAGGCGGCTTGCTGCCACATCGGGATAGGAAAGATTTGAGAAAGACTGCGCATCTCCCCAACTCTCACTCCGGTGACGAGACCTACGACAGATTTGCCCCAATGAGTCGTTCCACAATCACCACGTCGCGCCATTGGCCGTCAAGCTGGGCGTGCTTTTCGTAGATGCCGACCTCGCGGAAGCCCACGGCCCGCAGCAGGTTGCGGCTGGCGTTATTCTCCACAAATACCCGCGAAACCAGTTTCCAGAAGCCCGCTTCTTCCGCGGCGGCGATGAGCGCCGCCATGGCCATGCGCCCCGCACCTATGCCCCGTGCCGCCCGCGCTACATAGACTGAAAACTCGGCAATGCCCGCGTAGCATGCCCGTGGACGGTAGCTTGAGGTGCTAGCGAAAGCAACGATGACAGCTTCATGTTCGACAACAATGATAGGATGCACGCCGTCGAACCAGCGCTCCACATCGGTTGCGGTGCGAGACTGGGTTTCAAAGGTGGCAATGCGGTCGGCAATGCCTTCGTTGTAAATCTCCGCAATGGCAGCGGCGTCAGCTAGTGCGGCGGGGCGTGTATGCATATGGCTCTCACAAAGTCACAAAGGAGTCTCAAACATACGTTTATGTGCAACCCTTGGCGGGCTTTGCGGCTTAGCGAGCGTTTCTGACATGTTGACCGCCGAGTACGCCGAGAACGCAGAGGTAGTAGGTATACCAAAACTGCTGTGTTCGTTGTGAGCGTTTCCGCAGATCAGGCGTTGACATCTACTACAGTGCGGCCCCGGATTTGATTTTTAATAATGGCCTGGCTGACGGTTTGGGCTTCGCTCAACGGCACGACCTTTGTCATTTCGTCGAGCAGGTGCATGGGTAATTCGTTGGCCAGGCGATGCCACAGGGCAGGCCGCTGCTCGGCAGGGAAGTCGGCGGAGCCGATGCCCAGCAGGTTGATGCCACGCAGCAGAAAAGGAAACACAGTGGTGCTAAAGGCCGGGCCACCAGCATTGCCCACCACGGCAATGCTTGCCCGCGTCGCCATGCTGCGGATCAGGCCCGCCAGCACATCGCCACCGACGTTATCAATCGCGCCAGCCCACCGTTCCGATTCCATCGGGCGATTGGAAGGTGCAGAGATTGCCTGCCGTTCGATGATGCTCTGGGCACCCAGCTGCTTCAAGTAGTCGGTTTCTTCGGGGCGGCCCGTAGCGGCGACCACATTGTAGCCCAGGTTTGCCAACACGGCCACCGCGATGCTGCCCACCCCGCCAGTTGCGCCCGTCACCACCACTTCGCGCCCGCCGGGTGTAAGCCCGTGTTTTTCCAGGGCATCAATCGCCATCATCGCGGTGAACCCGGCGGTGCCAATAGCCATGGCCTGTTGCAGGGTCATGCCGTCTGGTAACGGCACCAGCCATTCGGCTTTGGCGCGGGCAAGTTGGGCCAGGCCACCCCAGTAGCGCTCGCCCACAAACCAGCCAGTGAGAATAACCTTATCGCCAGATTTGTATTCCGATGAGTTCGACTCGACGACGGTGCCTGCGTAATCAATCCCGGGCACCAGGGGAAAACTGCGAATGATTTTGCCGGTGTTGGTAATGGCGAGGGCGTCTTTGTAGTTGAGCGTGGAGTAGGCAACTTGAACGGTGACTTCGCCGGGCGGTAGGGCACTGATGGGAAGGGTTTGTACGGAGCCATGTACCGCGCCATCCTGTTCTTCCATCAATAATGCACGAAATGTGGTTTCAGACATTGAGTTCTCCTGTTATTTGCTTCCGCCAAGGGATTATAATGGAGCCACGATGATTCTGCCAAACAGGAAGGAGCAGCCGTGATTCGGGGGGTTGACCATATTGTGATACTGGTGCGGAACCTGGAACTGGCGATGAGCGATTATGCCGCCCTGGGCTTCACCGTGGTGCCCGGCGGCGAGCATACCGACGGAGCAACCCACAATGCCTTGATTGGGTTCGCCGATGAGTCCTACCTGGAGCTAATTGCCTTTACGCGCGAAGCGCCAGCGCACCGCTGGTGGCGGCACATGGCCGCTGGCGAGGGCTTGATAGATTTTGCGTTGTGGCCTGATGAGATTGGCACCGTTATCGCAGCCGCCCGCAGCCGGGGGCTTGCGCTGGACGGGCCGACGCCGGGAGGTCGCATGCGCCCGGATGGCCAGCAGGTGGCCTGGCAGATGGGCATGCCGACGCAGGGCGAAGACCTGCCATTTCTCTGTGCTGATGTGACGCCCCGCAGCCTGCGGGTGCCGGAGGCTCGCCAGCACGCCAACCATGTCACCGGGATTGCTCGTGTGACGGTGGCGGTGCATGATGTCGCAGCCAGCACGACCCACTACCGAGCGTTGCTGAGCACAGAGCCGGAAACTACGACGCAGGGGCCACTTTTTCACATGGATGGCAGCAGCATTGCCCTGGCCCACGGCCCGGCGGGGAGCCTGGCGGGCAACCGTCTGGTGAGTCGGGGCGAGGGCATTTGTGCGCTGGCCCTGCGTAGTCCCGACCAGTTCAGTGCGCTCGATTTGCACCTGGCCCACGGGGCGCAGATCAGCTTTATGCCGTAGGCGAGTGACAGGTGACAGGTGACGAGAGAACCGAGCAATATAAATGTGCGATGGTAAGTGTGGAATGTGGTAGTCATGCTACCGCTGCGGCAGCATGACTACTGCACTCCAGAGCACTCACATTCATTGGGAGAGTGTTTCTATGCAACAGGATCGACTCAACCGCTTAACTGCCGCCGTGCAGCAGGCCGGGCTGGCCGGGCTGGCGCTGATGCCAGCGGCCAACCTCAAATATCTCACCGGGTTGACGTTTCACCAGGGGAAACGCCTGACGCTGGTGCTAGTGCCTGCCGATGGCAGCGCGCCCTGTTTTATCATCCCGGCGCTGGAACTGACCCAGGCCCAGGCCAATGCCACGCTGCCCATGCGCTACTTCCCTTGGCACGATGCTGACGGGCCGGGCGAGGCGCTGCGGCAGGCGGTGCAAGATGGTTTTGGCGGCACACCCAAAGGGGCCATAGGCGTGGAATACACCGCCCTGCGGGTGATGGAGTTGCGGGCGCTGGAGCAGGCCGCCCCTGGCCTAGCCACAGTGGACGGCACGCCGCTGCTGGCCTCGCTCCGCATGGTGAAGGACGATGCCGAACAGGCCGCTATGGCTGAGGCCGCCCGCATGGTGGAAGTGGCCCTGGAGCGGGTGATTAACCAGATGCAGGTGGGCATGACCGAGCGCGACGTGTCGGCCATCATCACCAGGGAAATTATGGCGACGGGGGCGACGGGCGAGAGTTTTGACAACATTGTGGCCAGCGGCCCCAACAGCGCCAACCCGCACCACAACAACACCGACCGACCGCTTCAGGCTGGTGATCTGGTGATTCTTGACTGCGGAGCGGCCTACGGCGGCTACTATTCCGACATCACCCGCACGGTGGCAATGGGCGAGCCTGGCCCGGAGGCCCGCCGCATCTACGAACTGGTGCAGGCGGCCAACGAGGCCGGGCGGGCAGCAGTGCGCCCCGGTGCCACCGGCCACGAGGTGGATCGGGCCGCCCGCAGCGTGATTACCAACGGCGGTTTTGGGCCATACTTCGTGCATCGCACCGGCCACGGCCTGGGGATTGAGACGCACGAACTGCCCGACATGGTGGCGGGCAATCACCAGCCGCTGGCGGTGGGCACCACCTTCACCATCGAGCCAGGCATCTATGTGCCAGGAATGGGCGGGGTGCGAATTGAGGATGACATGGTGGTGACGGAGGAGGGCGGGCGCTCCTTCACCAGCTTCCGGCGCGAGCTGCTGGTGCTACCGGGGTAGTTTTTTTGCCACAGAGGGCACCGAGGACACAGAGAGGGATGAAGAAACTGCTGCATCTGCATGATCTGTTGATGAAACACCTATAGGCCGGCTGCTGCGCTGTATAATACGGCGGCCCACTCTTTCTGGTATAGTTAGAGGCGAGAAGAAGGAATAGGCATCCGCGCCCGTTTACCAGAAGGAGAATCAGCGATGAAGTTGTTTAGCCCTGGATGGGTTGGCAGCTCTTGTTCGTCGCCCCAGATCATCCGTCGGGTTACGCCACTGTGGCTGTTGTTTTGTGTGCTGTTTACCGTCACCGGCTGTGGTGATCTCTTTAGTTCTGGTGGTGCAGCCACGGCCACCCCGCCCGCGTTTGTGATTGTAGATGCGACACCTGCCCCCGCTGCTGCCACGACACCAGGGGCAGCAGCCACCACTGCTGCCCCGCCAACTGCTGCACCACTGCCCACTGCGGCTGCAACGGCCACGCTCGTGGCGACTGCAATTCCCAGCCCGCCGCCAGCACTGGCTACTGGCGCACCAGAACTGCGTCTTTCCGCTAACACACTGGTAGCGATTTTTCGGGGCCAGATAACGAATTGGAATGATGAACGTATTCGGGCTGACAACCCCGGTCTGCAATTGCCCGATCTACCAATTCGGGTGGTCTACCGTAGCGACGCTTCTGGCACCACGCGGGCGGTTACCGAATACCTCGTGGCGGTGAACCAGGAGTGGCGCGACAGCATTGGCGCGGCCTACCGCCTGGGCGACGCGGGCAGCCAGCCCTGGCCCGTGGGCGAAGGCACCAACGGTAGTTCCGGCGTCACGCGCTTTGTGCAAAACACGCCAGGTGCGATTGGCTATGTTGCCACTGCCTTTGCTGCCGAGGCGGGGCTACCGCTGGCAACGCTGCAAAACGCCGCCGGAAATTGGGTCTCGCCCGACTCGTCTACCATCCGCGAGGCGGCGAATAACACGGTCAACGCCCTCGATGAGCGGCTGCGCGGCTTCAGCGTGAACGCGCCGGGGGCTAACGCCTACCCGATTAGTATCTACACATGGGCCATTAGCTGTCCGGCGGGGCTGTCGCTGGAACAGGCCCAGGCGCTGAGCGATTTTCTCTACTGGGCGATCACCGATCCACAGGCGATTGCCGAGGCCCGCAACCTGGGCTATGAGCCGGTGCCCGCCAGTGTGCAGCAGCGGGTGCTGGCCCAGCTTGAAGCGATTGAGATCAACGGGACGCGGGCCTTTGCTGCGCCCACCTCGGGTCAGTTCCAGCCCCGCAGCTTTTCGCCGCTGGTGGCCATCAGTGGGGCAGGCTCGACCCTGGCCGGGCCGCTCTATCAGGCGCTGAGCCAGCGCTATGCTCAGGTGCAACCGAGCGTGCAGCTTAACTACACGCCTCAGGGGTCAACTGCGGGGCAAGAAGGGCTGTTGCAGCAGGGTTCCATTCAGTTCGCTGGGACAGAAGAAGCGGTAGTGGACAATGATGTGCAGATTACCCGCGCTGCATGTCAACCGGCTCCGCTGCATGTGCCGGTGGCGGTGGGCGCGGTGGGTATTGTGTACAACGTCCCAAGACCATAACCAACCATGCGCACTGAAACGTGAAACGTGCCAGCTTATTCTCACGTTTCACGTTTCACGTTTCAGGCCTGCTTCATTCCATGTTGGTAAATTCCCCGTACCACGCTTTCGATCTCCGGCTCTTCCACGGTCAGGTCGCGCACGGGGTAGCGTGCGGCGACTTCGGCAATCAGGGCGGCGGCGGTGGTGGCCTCGCGGTCGAAGCGCAGCCAGCAGCGTGGCCCTTCGCGCCGCACCAGTTCCGCCCCGCTCACGCTGAGTTCATCCACCGGCTGGTTGAGTTCCACCACCAGCGTGCGCTGCCGCCCGTAGCGCGTCCGCAGCCCATCGAGCGCCCCATCAAAAATCACCCGCCCATGGTCAATCAGCACCACGCGGGGGCAGAGCCGCTCGATGTCGGTGAGATCGTGGGTCGTCAGGATCACCGTGACGCCGCGTTCGCGGTTGATGGCGGCGAGAAACTGGCGAATGCGATCCTTCGCCACCACGTCTAGCCCAATCGTCGGTTCGTCGAGGAAGAGAATCTGGGGGTCGTGCAGCAGCGCCGCCGCCAGGTCGGCCCGCATGCGCTGGCCCAGCGAGAGCTGGCGCACTGGCGTTTCCAGAAATGGCCCCAGTTCCAACAGATCGCTAAAGGTGCGCAGGTTTTCGCGCCAGCGGTTTTGGGGAATGCGGTAGATGTAGCGCAGCAACTCAA
>JALONX010000376.1 GCA_025454695.1 Chloroflexaceae bacterium | reverse complement strand
CACGGTGAGCGGAAGAAAGATGGCCAGAGACATGCGCCGCATGCCAGCCGGGATGGAAATGAGGCTGCGCACCGTGC
Source organism: Chloroflexaceae bacterium (assembly GCA_025454695.1). Classification (GTDB taxonomy): domain Bacteria; phylum Chloroflexota; class Chloroflexia; order Chloroflexales; family Chloroflexaceae; genus JALONX01. The sequence goes on along the minus strand of JALONX010000376.1, from coordinate 9,065 downwards.
CGATGAAGCGCCCAAAAAAGACCATCGCCGGGCCATACGAGTCAAAGAGACGCATGCCGCGCTCAAAGCCCGCCTCGCTCACGCCGATGTAGCGCCCGTAGCGGCTGACCGCCCGATGCACCAGGGTTTCGTCTAGCCAGCGCCCCAGGTAGTAGAGCATCATGGCACTGATGAGCGAGCCAAGGGTGCCCGCCAGCAGCACGCCCACAAAGCTGAACTGGCCCTGCGAGACCAGAAAGCCAGCAAAGGGCATAATCACTGTTGAGGGAATAGGCGGGAAGAGGTTTTCTAGCACAATAACGAGCGTCAGGCCGGGGTAGCCTAGCGTGAGCATCAGCCCCTCCACCCACAGGCGCAGCTGCTCGATAAACTGCGCCATGGCTAGCGCCCCTTCTGGCGGCGGCCAGCTCGCCAGCCTGCACAGAGCAGCGTTGCGAGCAGGGCCAGCAGCGCCCAGCCCGCCAGCGCCAGGCCAAACAGAACCAGTTTGCCCGCCTGCCGCACGCTCCGCCCCAGAGCTACACGTGTGGCAATACTCCAGCGACCAGCCCGCCGCAGTGGGCTGGGCCAATGTATGGTGGGCATCCGCGCTGGCACACGCCAGAGCCGGATCGTTTTTCGTTGTTGCATTGTTGCCTCGTGTATGTCAGCGCAAAAACAAGGTTCTTCTTTTGCGGTGAAGGATAAAAACGGGCGAAACCACCACCACAGTGATGGTCTCGCCCAACGTGTGTTCACGCCCGCTCAGCCGGAGGCGGTGCCTCGTCGTGGCGACTGAGCGAAGCCACCATGTGGTAGGCTACTCCCCACCTCCATCGTAGCACAGGCCTGGCCGCCGCGCTAAGGGAAAGTTACCCGCCTTGAACAGGAACTCTTTCGCTTTGCAAATGAGGGCACAGACTGCTACACTGCATAGAGTCGCATCATGCAGGAGCCTGTGTGCCAAATTCAGAACTGGATCTTCCCGCCTTTGAAACTATCGCCGGGCTGGCCTTCAACACTGGTGCGCTTCAGCGTATCGCCGGAGGTTACGAAACCGAGGTGTATCTAACCGCTGACAGTCGCTATGTCATCAAGCTGAAGCATGACGGCGGCAGCCGGGAAGCGATGCTGGCCTGGGCGCGGCGCATGCGGGCCGCCAGCGAACTGTTTGCCCGCTACCTTGGCCCCCGCCACAGCCTCCCCAATGCCTACCTGGTGGTAGACAATGGCGACACGCCGCCCCATGTGCTGTCGGTGCAGCCCTTCTTGCCCAACGCCCAGAACCTGGACTCGCTCGACTACGACACGCTCAGCCCCGACTTACGACAGTCTGTTTTTCAACAACTGATCACCATTGTCGAACGCTCCACCGCCTGCTACCAGGCCACCGGCTACACGCCCGACCTCTACGGGGTGGCAGGCATGCACGCCCACGAGCGCCACCAGCGCAGCAGCCCGCGCTGGCTCTTCCAGCAGGCCTGGCGCATGTTAATGCAGCAGCCCCTGCTGAATGCCCACAATCTAATGCTTACCTCTGATGGGCGAGTTGTGCTGGTAGACTACGACCTGATCTGCCACTGCTGGCTCAACTGCCGCGTCTACTACGCCGCCCGACGGGTGCTGCTCTGGCGCGACCGGGCGCAACTACAAGCGATGAACGCAGAACGATGAGCGATGAATACAGCTCTTGAAAGGAAATAAAGGAAATGAGGGAAATGGTATACAGCACTGGTCGCCATTTCCTTCGTTTCCCTTATTTCCCTCGTTCGTCAAGGTTTCATGCTGTAGCTGCACTACGCCCAGTTCATCGGCGCGGGCGGCGGGAAGCTGGACTCAATTTCGACAGGCTGGCCGGTGCGGGCGGCGGTGGAGGTGGCTTCCAGGATTTCGACGATGTGGGCTGCCTGTGCGCCAGTGGCCCGGTGGGGTCGATTCTCCCGAATTGCCTCGGCCATGTCGGCCAGGCCCCGGCCCCAGGCCACGTTGGGCGGAGCCTCGCGTAGCAGCGGCAGCGGGGCTAGCGGATCGCCAAACTCGCCGTAGCTCACCCCGGAGTTAAAGGTCATCCAGCTGTCAAGATGCAGGCTGCCCCCGTCGCCGTGCAGCTCAATGCCCGAGTGTTGCTGGGTAGTTTTGACATAGAAGTTGGTGGTGAGTCGCACCAGCGTGCCGTTGGCCAGTTCGATCAGCGCCACCACAAAATCGGGCGTTGTGATGCTGAAGGGCGTGCCATCCTTTGTCACCCGGTCGGGGTAGAGCAGGGTGCCGTGGGCGCGCACGCGGCGGGCCGGGCCGAGCATGGCCGTCAGGCTGGTGAGCGGGTAGACGCCCACGTCCCACAGCGCACCCACGGCGTAGAAGGGAGCCGGGTTGGGGTGCCAGCTTTCAATGCGGCCCCAATTGACTTCGGCATAGGCCACGCGAACGGGGTCGAGTTTCCCGGAACGGAGGTGGTACCACATGGTCTGCTGGGCCTCGCCGAGAAAAATGCATGGCGAGCAGCCCAGCCGCAGCCCTTCCCGCTCGGCCCGGTCGGCCAGGGCGCGGGCCTCTTTGTAGCTAGTGGCCAGGGGCTTCTCGCTGTAGACATGTTTGCCCGCATCGAAACAGGCCATGCTGATGTCGTAGTGGGCGTGGTGTATGGTGAGATTGACCACCAGGTCAACAGCGGAGTCGGCCAGCAGCGCCGCGACCGAGGGATAGGCCACGCAGCCGTGCTCGGCGGCAAAGGCTGCGGCGCGGGCCGGTTCCACATCGGCGCAGCCGATCAGTCGCAGGTGGGGGTAGGTGGCGATGTCGCGGGCGTATGGCCCGGCAATGTTGCCACAGCCGATGATGGCGAGATTGAGCGGATTCATTGCTGTTCCTTTTGCTCCCGCAGCAGGTGCTTTTGCACTTTGCCTAGCGCATTGCGCGGCAGCGACTCGACAAAGAAGAATTCACGCGGTTTTTTATAGCTGGCCAGCTGTTCGCGACAATACTCAACTAATTGCGATTGCAGTTCAACAGCCAGGTGGTGGTTGGAACAATCTGCAATCTGCAATTTGCAATCTGCAATCAAAACTACTGCCGCCACCACCCGCTCGCCGAACTCGGCATCGGGCAGACCAAAAACGGCGGCCTCGGCCACGGCGGGGTGGGCCAGCAGCACCTCCTCCACCTCACGCGGGTAGACGTTGTAGCCGCCGGTAATAATCAGCTCCCTGGCCCGCCCGGAGATGGTGAAATAGCCGTCGGTGCTGCACTGGCCCAGGTCACCGGTGTTAAACCAGCCCTCCCCATCGAACGCCTCGGCGGTGGCCTCGGGGCGCTGCCAGTAGCCTTGAAACACATGTGGCCCCCGCACCTGAATCTCGCCCATTGCGCCGGGCGGCAGCGGCTGCCTGGTGGCCACATCCACAATGCGGGCCTGCTGGCCGGGGAAGGGCATGCCCACTGTGCCTGGTCGCCGCTCGCCCCGGTAGGGGTTGGTGAGGTTCATGCCCGTTTCCGTCATGCCGTAGCGCTCCAGAATAGGCTGGCCGAAGAGTTGCGCAAACTCGGCAAAGGTCTGGGGGCTGAGCGGAGCCGAGCCGGAAACGAAGAGCCTTATCTGAGAACTAGGAACCGAGCCTGCCCTGCCGTTCGACAGGCTCACGAACCGCGCAGCCGAAGGGAACCGCGAACCAGCCTGCGCTGCTGCATGAGTGGTTCCTGGTTCCTGGTTCTCGGTTCTTGCCCTTGCTTCCGCAATGAGCCGGGTGTACATGGTGGGCACGCCGAAGAACATCGTCGCCTGGCCTTGCGCCAGTGTGTCAAGGGTTTCGGCGGCGTTGAAGTGGCGGCGCAACAGCATGCTTGCCCCGGTGAAGAGGGTGCCGTGGGTGCCTACGCCCAGCCCGTGGATGTGAAACAGCGGCAGGGTCAGCAGCAGCCTGTCGGAGTCCGTCCATTCCCAGGCAGCGGCAACGGCGGCGATGTTGGCGGCGAGATTGCCGTGGCTCAGCATCGCGCCCTTGGAGCGCCCCGTGGTGCCGGAAGTGTAGGCCAGCAGGGCCAGGTCGTTCGAGTTAGGAGTGACGAGTGACGAGTGACGAGTGACGAGTGACGAGTGACCCTTCGACAAGCTCAGGGCAGGCGGAGTGACGAGTGACGAATGCAGCGGAACTTCGATAATCGCCAATCCCCAATCGCCAACCTCCAATCTCCCCAGTTCTTCCCGCCCAGCCTCGTCCGTGATGCAGATACTTGCGCCCGAGTCGCTGAGAATGTGGCGCAGTTCGACCTGACGGTAGGCCGTGTTGACCAGCACCACCACGCCGCCCACCATGTGGCAGCCCAGGTAGGCGGCAATAAAATCGGGGCTATTCTCCAGGTAGAGCGCCACCCGCTGGCCCGGCGTGAGTCCTTCGTCACGCAGGCGGGCCGCCCAGGCTGCCGCCGCCCCCGCCAGCTGCCCATAGCTGGTCGTCTGGCCCTCAAACAGAATGCAGGGCTTGTCAGGCGCACGTTCGACATGTTGGAGGAAGGCAGAGAGGATGGAGGGCATTTTTTGAAGTATGAGTTACGAGTTACGAGTTACGAGTTGTGAGTTACGAGTTGCGAGTTACGAGTTGCGAGTTACGAGTTACGAGTTGCGAGTTGTGAATTACGAGTTACGAGTTACGAGTTGCGAGTTGTGAGTTCCGAGCTGTGAGTTACGAGTTACGAGTTACGAGTTACGAGTTGTGAGTTTTCACTGCTGTGCAGTGTAGACGCACTATCTTGCGTTGCTACATCGCCTCGACGTTGCACATGGATGGCGGATAAGGTGATGTTTTGCTTCTCTGCATCTCTAGGCCTTTTCGTCGCTGCGTTTTTCCTGATCTCCTGTTTCGGCCCTATTGTACCACGCTGCACATGTTCGATTTTGGATGTACCAGTCTCAATGAAAGTTTCTTTGAAGACAATGCACGTCCGTGTCATTCCGACCCCTTCGCTGTACTCAGGGCAGGCTCCGGGAGGAATCTGCATTGTGGTGCGCTGAAGACCCCTCACATCGTTCGGGGTGACACGGTGGGCCAATGTAAGAACACGTCGTTGACCAACTATCTACGAAGCCTCACCAAAAGAAAACAAAAGGCCGGGAATGATTGCTCACTCCCGGCCATCCAAAAATTACGCAGTACGCAGTACGTCTCACTTATCCCGCTTTGCATCGCCGAGGGCGGCCTGAGCTGCGGCCAGGCGGGCGATGGGCACCCGGAAGGGTGAGCAACTAACGTAGTTCAGGCCAGTTTTGTAGAAGAACTCCACGCTGGCCGGGTCGCCGCCATGCTCGCCACAGATGCCCACCTTCAAACTCTGGCGGGTGCTGCGGCCCTTCTCCGTGCCGATCTTCACCAGCTGGCCTACGCCCTGCTGGTCAATCGTCTGGAAGGGGTCATCGGCCATAATCTTACGCTCGACGTAGATCGGCAGGAAGCGCCCGGCGTCGTCACGGCTCAGGCCCAGGGTGGTCTGGGTCAGGTCATTGGTGCCAAAGCTAAAGAACTCGGCCACCTCGGCGATCTGGTCAGCCACCAGCGCAGCTCGGGGCAGTTCGATCATCGTGCCGACAAGGTAGGGCACCTGCACACCAGCGGCGTCCATCACCTCGGTCGCCACCCGGCGCACAATCTGCTCTTGCAGCTTCAGCTCGTTGATGTTGCCCACCAGCGGAATCATCACTTCCGGGTGAACATCAATCCCGTCCTGCTTCACCGCCACCGCCGCCTTAAAGATAGCGCGGGCCTGCATCTCGGTGATCTCGGGGTAGATGATACCGAGGCGGCAGCCACGGAAGCCAAGCATCGGGTTGGCCTCGCGCAGGCTTTCCACCCGGCTCTTGACCTTCTGTGAGTCCACACCCAGCTTCTTCGCCAGCAGTTCGATCTCATGATCTTCATGCGGCAGAAACTCGTGCAGCGGCGGGTCGAGGGTGCGGATGGTGACGGGCAAGCCGTTCATAGCCCGGAACAGCCCTTCAAAGTCGCCCTGCTGCAACGGCTCGATCTTGGCCAGGGCGGTGCGGCGGTCGTCCTCGGTGTCGGCGATAATCATCTCGCGCACGGCGTCAATCCGGTCGCCCTCGAAGAACATGTGCTCGGTGCGGCAGAGGCCAATGCCCTCAGCCCCAAACTCGTGGGCAACCCGTGCATCATTCGGAATGTCCGAAAGCTCTGGGGCAATCGTGGGCAGCTGCCCGGCAAAAACCTCGCCACTGCCGCCGTCCAGCGTCACCCAATCGCCCTTCTTGATGGTGGTGCCGTTGACGCTCACGCTCTGCGTGGCGTAATCTACCCGCAGCGAGCCAGCGCCAGCCACGCAGGGCTTGCCCATGCCACGGGCCACCACGGCGGCGTGGCTGGTCATGCCGCCACGGGCGGTGAGAATGGCCTGGGCAGCGACCATGCCGTGAAAGTCTTCCGGCGCAGTTTCGACGCGAATGAGAATCACCTTTTCGTTCGCCGCCAGCCGTTCGGCTTCGTCGGGGTCAAACACGGCCTTACCAGAGGCAGCGCCGGGCGAGGCGGGCAGGCCAGTGGTGAGAGCGTGGGCCTCTTTGCGGGCAGCGGGGTCAATCATCGGGTGCAGCAACTGGTCGAGGGCAGCTGGTTCCACCCGCTGTACGGCGGTGGCTTTGTCAATCACGCCCTCGTTCACCAGGTCAACCGCGATCTTGACTGCTGCCGCACCGGTGCGCTTGCCATTGCGGGTCTGAAGCATCCAGAGCTTGCCGCGCTCAATCGTAAACTCCACGTCCTGCACATCTTTGTAGTGCGCTTCCAGCTGCTTGGCAATGCTGTGGAACTGCCCGTAGACCTCGGGCATCTCCTGTTTCAGCTTGCTAATAGGCTGCGGCGTGCGAATACCGGCTACCACGTCTTCGCCCTGTGCGTTCACCAGGTATTCGCCAAAAATCTCCGGGTCACCATTGCTCGGGTTGCGGGTGAAGGCCACGCCGGTGGCGCTGTCGCTGCCCATGTTGCCGAACACCATGGTCTGCACATTCACGCCCGTGCCGAGGTTGTCAGCAATTTTGTTGATGCGGCGGTAGTCAATCGCGCGGCGACCCATCCAGGAATTAAAGACTGCACCAATTGCCATACGCAGCTGCTCATAGGGATCGTCAGGGAAATCAATCCCCTTCTCTTCTTTGATGATCCGCTTAAAGTTCGCAGCGATCTGCGTCAACTCCTCGGCGCTCAGGTCGGTGTCCTGACGATGCTCGCCCTTAGCCTTATCCATCTGGTGCTCAAAGCGCTCACCGTCTACGCCAAGCACAATCTTGCCGAAGAGTTGCACGAAGCGACGGTAGGCGTCGGCGGCAAAACGCGGGTTGTTGGTAAGGCGCGCCAGGCCTTCCAGCGTCTGCGGGTTGAGGCCCAGGTTCAACACCGTGTCCATCATTCCCGGCATGGAGAACTTGGCACCGCTGCGCACTGCAACGAGCAGCGGATTGGCCGGATCACCAAACTTCTTGCCCGTCTGCACCTCCAGATCCTTCATCGCCTCCAGCACCTGTTCCCACAAGCCATCAGGGAACTTGCGGTCACCGCCGTCATAATAGGCGTTGCACGCCTCGGTGGTGATGGTAAAGCCGGGCGGCACCGGCACGCCGGTACGAGTCATCTCGGCGACGCCTGCACCCTTGCCACCAAGCAAGTCGCGCATGGTGGCGTTACCTTCGCGGAAAAGGTAGACCCACTTCTTTGACATACGAACTCCTCCCTAACAGTTAAGAAACCGGCGTAGCAACATCAAAAGCACATGACAAAAAGAACTTCTAGCTACTTGCAGCCGGAGTCAGACAACGTTCAACTATTCACAAAGTTATGCTGGTACTATACGTCACCGAGGGGGAAATGTCAAAGTTTAGCAAGTAGGAGATTGTTTATAGCTGGGAGAGAAATGGCAACGGTTAGCAGGGGGCAGGTGGCAGGTGGCAGTTCGCAGTTCGCAGTTGTTCATCGTGTGCATTGGGGGGTGGGTCACAGACCACACCCCTACCACATTCATTTCCGCGTTTCTCGTTCCTCGTTCAGCGTTCATCCTTTCCCCGCCCGGCGGAAGAGGCGGCGGGCAATGCTCATGCGGTGGACTTCGGAGGGGCCGTCGTAGATGCGGAAGGCTCGGCTCTCGCGGTAGAACAGCGAAAGGGGAATGTCTTCCGAAATGCCCAGCCCGCCGCATGTTTGCAGGGCGCGGTCAATCACTCGGTCAACCGTTTCGGCGACAAAGACCTTGGCCATGCTGGTTTCATGGCGGGCTGGCTGGCCCTGGTCAAGCAGCCATGCGGCGTGCCAGATCATCAGGCGGGCGGCATGCATCTCAATCTCCGAGTCGGCCAGGGGGAACTGGACGCCCTGGTGTTCGGCCAGGCGGGCGCCAAACGAGGTGCGTTCGGCGGCGTAGGCCACAGCCAGCTCCTGCGCCCGGCGGGCTGCCCCCAGCCAGCGCATGCAGTGGGTGAGCCGGGCGGGGGCCAGCCGCACCTGGGCATACTCAAAGCCTTTGTGCAGTTCACCCAGCACGGCCTCCTCACCCACTTCGCAGTCGGTGAAAAGGAGTTCGCAGTGGCCGCCGGGCAGCATGGTGTCCATCGTGGGCACCTTGCGCTGAACGGCATAGCCAGGATTGCTGGCATCCACCAGAAACATGGTTGCACCATGTGGCCCATCGCCGGTGCGAGCCATTACAATCAGAAAAGCCGCCCCCAGCGCCCCGGTGGTAAACCACTTGCGCCCGTTAATCACCCAGCGTTCGCCCCGCCGCTCCGCCCGCGTAAGCAGTTGGTTCGGGTCGGCCCCGGCACCGGGGGCTGGCTCGGTCATCGCAAAGGCCGAGCGAGTCGCGCCCGCCGCCAAGGGCCGCAGGTACTGCTCCTTCTGCGCGGCGGTGGCAATTTTGGCCAGCAGATGCATGTTGCCCTCGTCGGGAGCTGAGCAGTTCAGCGCCTGTGGCCCCAGCAGCGAGCGGCCCGCTTCTTCAAACACCACCGCGCAGGCCCGCCAGTGGAGGCCCAGGCCGCCCCATTCCTGGCCCAGGTGGGGCAGAAACAGCCCGGCCTCGCGGGCGGCGGC
>JALONX010000375.1 GCA_025454695.1 Chloroflexaceae bacterium | reverse complement strand
ACCACCATTGGCTTTGAGCTGCGCACCGTGGGCACTAACCCCAACGCCGCCCGCTACGCTGGCATGAACGTGTCGCGGGTGATTGTGCTGGCCATGGCCATGAGTGGCATGCTGGCCGGGCTGGCCGGGGCGGGCGAGGTGCTGGGGGTTGAATACGCCCTCAAGGCCGACTTCTTCGCAGGCCTGGGCTTCGACAGCATTGCGGTGGCGCTGCTGGCCCGCAGCAACCCCCTGGCGATTATCCTTTCTGGCCTGCTCTGGGGGGCGCTGCTCACCGGGGCGCGGCTGATGCAGGTGCGGGCCGAACTCTCGATTGACCTGATCCGCATTGTGCAGGCGCTGATCATTCTGTTTGTCGCCGCCGACCAGATCATCCGCTTTATCTACCGCATCCGCTCAACCAAAGGCGGTGGTGGTACGCCAGCCTTCTCGCTGGGTGGGCTGGGCAAGCGGTGAAACGCTGAACGCTGAGCGATGAGCGACGAGCCGCAATATCTTGCGGCTCTACAGAATTGTGTCTCTGCGTCTCTCCGTCTCTGCGTCTCTGCGTTTTGGAGCGGGCGCTCGCGCCAATTCCTCCACCAGAACCAGCCGCCCGCGCTGCCAACGCGCCCAACCCGCAATCGCGGCGCTGCCCAGCAGCATGGCCAGCAACCCCAGCAGGCCCGCTTCTGGCCCGAAGGCCCCGCCCGTCCACAGCTCCGGCCCGCCCTGCTCGATGGCGAAGACTCGTGTCTGCGCCGCTTCGGCGAGTCCGCTGACGGGAAAGCCAAACACCGGCCCTTGAAAGAAGTTCCATGTGATATGCAGACCGATGGGCAGCGCCAGGCGGCCCGTAAGCACATAGCCCAGCCCCAGCATCAGCCCCGCTAGCCCAATGTTGAGGCTACTCACCAGGGTAGCGTTGGGGTTGCTGGCATGGGCCAGCCCAAACAGCGCCGCCGAGATGGCCAGGGCCAGCAGCAGCCCGCCCCGCGCACCGCCAAGCCGAGGCCAGTTCAGGCCCTGGGCCAGGGTGAAGAGCAGGTAGCCCCGAAACAGCAGCTCTTCGTAGATGCCGACGCAGAGGAAGAGCACGAGCGGCGGCAGCAGGGCCAGCGCAAAGGGCTGGTTGGGCTGGGCCGTTTGCCACATGCCGCTGATGCTGAGCCAGCCCGCCGCCCATTGCAGCCCGAAAACCGCCGCCATCAGCAGCGCCCCCAACGCCAGGCCAAAGGCCAGGTCGCGCCACCATGCGCTGTCGAGTTGCAGGCCAAACGCGGCCAGTGGGCGACGATCCAGCAGACGAGCCGCCAGCCAGAGACTCAGTAAGCTGGCGGGCAGGCTCAGGTAGGCAATCAACACCTCCGCCGGTGTGACGAGCAGGGGCAGGCCCACAAAGACACTGCCGATGCTCAGGGCCAGCAGCAGCAGAAAAACCCCCAGCCCGAACACTACCAGCCGCCAGCCTGCCCGCAACCGACGCTCGGCCCGGTTCCAAAAGATCATGCCCAGCCAGTGCATATATGCCTCACAACCTTACGAGTGACAGTTGGCAGTTGAAGGCTTGCAAACTGCTAACTGTCACGAGTTACGCGGTCGTGAACAAGCGTTTGGAACGCGACGGGCGCGAACGCCAGCGAAACGCGCGAACGATCGCGATCGTTCGTGGGTTTCGCGCATGTTCGTGGGTTTCGTGTTCCAAAGCCTTCTCACCGCGTAAGTCCTGTAACTGAAGAACTGCTAACTGCGTCCGTATTCTTAATTCTCCGCGCCCTCAGCGTTGTGGCAGTGCATATCCGGCCTGCTGTTGCCTTATATCCAAATCAATTTCACCTTATAATAGGCTTGCTACTGCCTTACAACCAGCCCGTTGCTGCCTTATAACCGGATGTAAAGAACTATCCACAGACGATGCGCTAATGCATGTTACAGTGTGCATAGGCCTTTACGGAACTAAATTTAAGGCAATGACTAGAGGATAAGGTACTGTATGCACGCAGTGTACTACAATCGAACGAGTGACAGGAGATCAGCTATGCTCGTGGATGAAGAGACGATGGAGTTTCCGCCATATGTGCAGAACGAACGTTTACGCGAGTGGGTGGCGGAGATGGTTGACCTCTGCAAGCCAGACTCGGTGTACTGGTGCGATGGTTCGCAGGAAGAGTATGACCGGCTGTGCCAGCAACTGGTTGATGCGGGCACCTTTATTCGGCTTAACCCTGAAAAGCGCCCGAATAGCTTTCTGGCTCGCTCTGACCCCAGCGATGTCGCCCGCGTGGAGGATCGCACCTTCATCTGTTCCCTGAGCAAGGCTGATGTTGGGCCAACCAACAACTGGATTGCCCCACGCGAGATGAAGGAAACCCTCAACAACCTCTTCGATGGCTGTATGCGTGGTCGCACCATGTATGTCATCCCCTTCAGCATGGGGCCGCTTGGCTCGCCCATCTCGCAGATTGGCTTTGAACTCACTGACTCGCCCTATGTGGTGGTGAACATGCGGATTATGACCCGCATGGGTAAAGCGGTCTACGATGTGTTGGGCAACGGCGAGTTTGTGCCCTGTATTCACACCGTGGGCATGCCACTGGAAGCAGGCCAGAAGGATATTGCCTGGCCCTGCAACCCGGACGTGAAGTATATCGTGCATTTCCCCGAAGAACGCTCGATCTGGAGCTATGGCAGCGGCTACGGCGGCAACGCCTTGCTGGGCAAGAAGTGCTTTGCTCTGCGCATTGCCTCGAACATGGCCCGCGACGAGGGCTGGCTGGCCGAGCACATGCTGATTCTCGGGGTGGAACAACCGGGTGGCAAAAAGACCTATGTCGCCGCCGCCTTCCCCAGTGCTTGCGGTAAAACCAACTTCGCCATGCTCATCCCGCCGAAATCGTTTGAGGGCTGGAAGGTGACCACCGTTGGCGACGACATTGCCTGGATCAAGCCCGGCCCCGATGGCAAACTCTACGCCATTAACCCGGAGGCGGGCTACTTCGGCGTTGCCCCCGGCACCTCCTACGACACCAACCCCAACGCCATGGAGTCGATCAAGGCCAACACCATCTTCACCAATGTGGCCCTGACCGACGACGGCGATGTGTGGTGGGAAGGGATGACGAAAGAGAAACCGGCCCACGCGATTGACTGGACGGGCAAAGACTGGACGCCCGAAAGCGGCGCTAAGGCGGCCCACGCCAACGCCCGCTTCACCGCCCCGGCAGAGCAAAACCCGGTGATTGACCCGGCCTGGGAAGACCCCAAGGGCGTGCCGATCAAGGCCTTTATCTTCGGTGGGCGGCGCAGCGGCGTGGTGCCACTGGTCTATCAGGCCTTCAACTGGACGTATGGCGTCTACCTTGCGGCGACCATGGGTTCAGAAACCACGGCAGCGGCCTTTGGCCAGCAGGGTGTAGTGCGGCGCGATCCCTTCGCCATGCTGCCCTTCGCAGGCTACCACATGGCCGATTACTTCAACCACTGGCTCCAGTTTGGCCGCGTTATTCCCAACCCGCCGCGTATCTTCGGGGTGAACTGGTTCCGCACCGACAAGGACGGCAAGTTCCTCTGGCCCGGCTTTGGCGAAAACATGCGCGTGCTGAAGTGGATTGTGGAACGGGCGAATGGCCAGGCGGTGGGTATCGAAAGCCCCATGGGCTGGATGCCCCGCTACGACGATCTGGAGTGGAAGGGCCTGGAAAGCTTCACCGTAGACAAGTTCCACGAACTGATGTCTATTGATCGGGAGCAGTGGAAGGCCGAAATTCTCTCCCACGACGAGCTGTTTATCAAGCTCTACGACCGGCTGCCCAAGGAGATGATCTTCGTGCGCGAACTCATCCTTTCCAGCCTGTGGCGCACGCCGGAACATTGGGAGATTACGGAAGTGTAGGGTATTGGAGTAGATTGAAGGGTAGTGCGGACTTCAGTCCGTGCAAACAGGTGCCGGTCTCCTTGATGACGTGCGGTGGCTCAAGGAGACCGGCACCTGTTCATGTGCAGCGTAGGCTGGATGGTGTGCAGTGGCTTTGCGGAGGAACTATGGATCATTCCACCTCAGCCTCACCCTTCACATACATGGCCCTGGTTGCTGGTTCCTCCATTCCGTTTTACGTGCTCGGAGCGCTTGGCCCCGATGCCACGGAGTTTCTGCCCGTTCAGTTGCCCGCCAGTAGCCTGATGTTTGTCTGTCCTGCGGCGGTAGCCCTCTGGTTGGTACGGCGGGAGCGAGGTGCGGAAGGCGTTCGTGCGTTGCTGAGCCGCGTGTTTGATCTTCAACGGGTGCAGCAGAAACGCTGGTTGCTGGCTAGTGCTGGCGTGATGCCAGCGGTGATGCTGCTCTCGTACATGGTGCAGCGGGGGCTGGGGCAACCGCTCCCGGAATTCTCCCTTTCCCTGCCAGGTATCGCTGGTTCCTTTGTAGTATTTTTCATAAGCGCTGCTGGTGAGGAATTGGGGTTGACGTGCTACGCCACCGAGCCGCTCCAGCAGAGCTATAGTGTCGTATCCGCTGCGCTCATTGTAGGCACCTTCTGGGCACTCTGGCACATCATTCCTAATGTCCAGGCCCATCGCTCGGCTGGGTGGATTTTCTGGCAGTGTGTCAGCACCGTGGCGCTGCGGGTGCTGATGGTGTGGCTCTTCAACCGGGCCGGGCAGAGTCTCTTTGCTGCCATCGTCTTTCACGCCATGATCAACGTCAGTACGTTTGCCTTTCCAAAGGCTGGTTCCCACTACGACCCGCAGGTGACTGGCTTGATCCTGACCGGAGCAGCGCTGTTGGTGACGTTGGGTTGGGGTGAAACATTGAAGGGTTCACGAAAAGAGTCGGGCACAATCGTGTAACGTTTCAGTCGTTCAGTGCAAGTGCAAGGGTGCCGGTCTCCTTGATGGCGTGCGGTGGCCCAAGGAGACCAGCACCTGTTTATGTGCTGCATAACCACATCTTTGCACGCTGTTAGCCTGCTCTTAATCTGTTCATAGGCAACAGGAAATGTTGGCGTGTTACCCTCAACACACGGCGGGGGAAAGGTGCCTTCCCGAATGGTCAAGCGCCCCCGTCGGCGAGGAGTGCCATGCGGATTGCGCTGATGACCGAGACCTTTCTGCCCGATGTCAACGGAGTTGTCACCACCCTTTGCCGCCTGCTGGAACATCTGCAACGCCGCAACCACGAAGCCCTGTTGTTTGCCCCCCACGATGCCCCCACCAGCTACGCCGGGGCCGAAATTGTGCCCTTGCAGGGTGCGCCCCTGCCCATGTACCCGGAACTGAAGTTCACCCCGCCGCAACTGGGGGTAACGGCCCAGCTCCGCCGCTTCCAGCCCGACCTGATTCACATGGCGGGCGTGATCGCCCTTGGCCCCGCCGGACGCCACGCTGCCCGCAAGCTGCGGCTGCCGCTCGTCTCGGCCTACCACACCGACTGGCCCGCCTACAGCAACCACTATGGCGTAGGCTTTCTGCGTAACCTGGCTTACACTTATCTGCGCTGGATTCACAACAGCTGTGTGCTGACGCTCTGCCCCTCCTTTGCCACCCTCTCCGACCTCCGTTCCCACGGCTTCCGCCGCTTGAAGCTGTGGCGGCGGGGTGTAGACACCGAGCGCTTCCACCCGCGCTTTCGCTCTCAGGCATGGCGCGAGTCGATTGGGGCGCAAGCGGGCGAGACGCTGCTACTGTATGTGGGGCGGCTAGCAGCGGAGAAGCGGCTCGACCTGCTGGCAGAGGCGGTGCGGGGGCTGGCCGGGGTGCGCCTGGTGCTGGTGGGCGATGGCCCCGCCCGCCCAGGTCTGGAACAGCGCCTCGCTGGCACGCCAGTGCATTTCGCGGGCTACCTCAAGGGCGAGGCCCTTTCCACCGCCTACGCCAGCGCCGATCTGTTTGCTTTTCCTTCAGACACGGAAACTTTTGGCCAGGTGATTCAGGAGGCGATGGCCTCGGGCCTGCCGGTGGTGGCGGCAAAGGCCGGAGGTGCCCGCGACCTGGTGACACCGGCCACGGGCCAGCTTTTCACCCCTGGCTCAGCCCACGCCATGCGGGCCAACCTGCAAGCCCTCGTGGCCAACCCGATGCGACGGCAGGAGTTGGGGCAGGCGGGGCGGGCCGTGGCCGAACGTAACTCCTGGGAACGGGTGATGGACGAACTGCTCGGCCACTACGAAGGGACGCTGGCCCGGCGCAAACGCCGCGCAGCCTGAAACGGACAAAAACGCAGAGGCGCAAAGCCACAGAGACGCAGAGATGTTGAGGTGTGGGAGCTGTAGGTGTGCTGCCCAGTTCCCACAACCCCCACAGCCCGCTCATCGCTCATCGCTCATCGTT